>NZ_CP061091.1:0-202500 GCF_017654485.1 Roseomonas marmotae
CACTCGTGAAACACGGATAGTGGAACTGCGTCTTGTCTCTGGGCTGTGTAAACGGTCTCAAGAAATTCGTCGCATTCTTTGCTGTTTTGGTCCCAGGATCGATGCCGGGTCAGGCTAAGGTGCGAGAGCCCGGCAGGGTCGCCGGGCCGGTCATGGGTCGTGAGGATGGCAGGTGCTTCGCATGGAGAATGAACTCGACATGCCGTCTCAGCCAGCGCGGGACATGATGGGCCGCATCACGGAAGACCAGGAGGGCGAGACCTCCGATCCCGTCGCCGCCGCCTGGACCCGCATCCGTGGCCGCCTGCGCGAGGATGTGGGCGAGGTCGAGTATCGGAGCTGGCTGCGGCAGATGACCCTTTCCGCCATCGAAGGCGAGGAGGTGGTGATCCTGCTGCCCACGCGCTTCCTGCGCGACTGGGTCCGCACCCATTACAGCGACCGCCTGCGCGTGCTCTGGCAGGCCGAGCACCCGGGCGTGCGCCGCATCGATATCCGCGTGGCCACCGAGTCCCGTCCGGCGGAGGAGCCCTCTTCCACGCGTGCCGGCGGCCTGGCGGAGTCGCTTTCCGCCCCCCGCGCCGCCGAGCCGCAGCCCGCGCCAGTCCGCCCCGCCCCGGCCGAACCGGCGCGCGCAGCCGAGCCGCGCCCGGCCAATGACTGGTCGGCCAAGCTGGACCCGCGCTTCACCTTCGACAGCTTTGTCGTCGGCAAGCCCAATGAATTCGCCCATGCCTGCGCCCGCCGCGTGGCGGAGAAGCCGGCAAGCCCGGGCTTCAACCCGCTCTTCCTCTACGGCGGCGTCGGACTGGGCAAGACGCATCTGATGCATGCCGTCGCCTGGGCCATCCAGAATGGCGAAGGCGGCGTCGAGCGCCATGTGACCTACATGTCGGCCGAGACCTTCATGTACCGGTTCATCAACGCGCTGCGGAACCAGTCCACCATGCAGTTCAAGGAATCGCTGCGTTCCGTCGATGTGCTGATGATCGACGACCTGCAGTTCCTGATCGGCAAGGACAATACGCAGGAAGAATTCTTCCACACCTTCAATGCGCTGGTGGATGCCGGCAAGCAGATCGTGGTTTCCGCCGACAAGTCGCCTTCCGACCTGTCCGGCCTGGAGGACCGCCTGCGGACCCGCCTGGGCTGCGGCATGGTGGCCGATATCCACGCCACCACCTACGAGCTGCGCATCTCCATCCTCCAGGCCAAGGCACAGACCGCCGAGGTCGAGGTGCCCTCCCGCGTGCTGGAATTCCTGGCGCACAAGATCACCAGCAACGTGCGCGAGCTGGAAGGCGCCCTGAACCGCCTGATCGCCCATGCCAACCTCTTCGGCCGCCCGGTGACGCTGGAGAGCGCTCAGGAAGTCCTGCACGACATCCTGCGTGCCCATGACCGCCGCGTGACGATCGAGGAGATCCAGCGCAAGGTCGCCGAGCACTACAATATCCGCCTGACCGACATGTCCTCCGCCCGCCGCGCCCGCAACGTGGCGCGCCCGCGGCAGGTGGCCATGTATCTGGCCAAGCAGCTCACCAGCCGCTCCCTGCCCGAGATCGGGCGCCGCTTCGGCAACCGGGACCACACGACGGTCATGCATGCCGTCTCCCGCGTCGCTGAGCTGATGCAGGCCGATGTCTCCTTCGCGGAGGATGTCGAGCTGCTGCGCCGGATGCTGGAAACCTGATAAGCTGAGGCTGCCCTTCCCCCGGGGTCATTGAAACGCACGGTGCCGCCCCCCCTCCGGCGCCGAGGATGGGTCTGGCCGATGGGGTCGTTGACAGGATGCGGGCCCGCCATGCGGCGGCTGGCCTGCCTGGCGCTCTTGCTGCTGCTCGCAGCCTGCGGAGGCGGTGGCGGGTATTCCTCGGCCGGCGGCTTCATGTGGTGCGTGCCCTATGCCCGTGCCGAATCCGGCATCCAGCTCAGCGGCGATGCCTGGGAATGGTGGGATGCCGCCGCCGGCCGCTATGCGCGGGGCAGCACGCCCCAGCCCGGCAGCGTGCTGGTGCTGCGCCGCACTTCCCGCCTGCGGGACGGGCACCTCTCCGTCGTCAACCGTGTCGTATCCGCACGGGAAATTCGGGTGGACCACGCCAACTGGGCCAGTGGCGCCTATCGCGGCCGCATCGCCACGGACCAGCAGGTGGTCGATGTCTCGCCCGCCAATGACTGGTCCATGGTGCGGGTCTGGTATCCGCCGTCGCGGGCCCTGGGCGTCACCAGCTATCCCGCCGCCGGCTTCATCCACCGCCAGCCGCTGATGGCCGCGCGCTAGAACAGCCGCCCGGCCCTTCCCCCTGGGCTGAGCAGGCATCCGCGCGCGAGGCTGGACGCCATCCCGGCGTCATGCTCAACCGTGGCAAGCCCGCTCCGGAGGAAAATCAACCCATGTTGCACCGCCGCTCTCTCTTGGCGCTTGGCGCCGCCGCCCTGCCGGGCGCCGCGCTCGCTCAGGCTTCCGGCGCCGCCGGCCAGTGGCCGGACCGGCCGCTCCGCATGGTGGTGCCCTTCCCCGCCGGCTCCACGCCGGACATCGTGGCCCGCATCATCGGCCAGCACTATGCCTCCGTGCTGGGCCAGCCCTGCGTGGCGGACAACCGCCCCGGCGCCGGCGGCAATCTCGGCACCGATGTCGTGGCCAAGGCGACCGACGGCCATACCATCGGCCTCTCCATCAACGGCCCGCTGGCTACCGCGCCGGCCCTCTATCCCAATCTGCCCTACGACCCGCAGAAGGACCTGGCGCCGATCTCGCTGGTGGCCCGTGCCGGTCAGGTGCTGGTGGTGCATCCCTCCATCCCCGCCAGGACCCTGGCGGAATTCATCGCCTATGGCCGCGCCAATCCCACGGCACTGACCTTCGGCTCCGTCGGCGCCGGCTCCGGCGGCCATCTGGCCATGGAGGACCTGAAGGCGCGCGGTGGCTTCCAGGCGGAGCATGTGCCCTATCGCGGCTTCCCCCAGGCGGTGCTGGACCTCGTGGCCGGGCGCATCAGCGCGGTCTTCCTGACCATCGCCGGCATCCTGCCGCAGATCCGCGAGGAGCAGGTGCGCCCGCTGGTGGTCACCACCGAGGCGCGCCTGCCGCAGCTGCCGGATGTGCCGAGCCTGGAGGAGGCCGGCTTCCCCGGCGCCACCTCCTACGCCTGGAACGCGCTCTTCGCCCCCGCCAGCGTGCCGGCGGAGCGGGTCGCGCTGCTGGCCCGCGAGGCCGGGGCCGCGCTGCGGGCACCGGAGGCGCAGAAGGCCCTGAGCACCGCCGGATTCGAGGTGGTGGGCAGCACCCCGGCCGAATGCGCCGCCTTCATCCAGGCCGAGTCCGAACGCTGGGGCGCGCTGATCCGTAAGCTTGGCATCAAGGTCGAATGAGGCGGGGCGGCCAGCCACGGTAGTTGCAAACTGATTCGGTCGCCCCTGTTGTTTCCAGGGTCGATTCGCGCCATCTGCTCTTTGCACGGGGAACGCCGGGACAGTAGTGTGGTCCTCGTAGCACGAATGCGCGGGGCGGGACGCTGGGGGAGGAGCCCCCTCACCCGCATCGCCCAACTGGATCGAGGCTTGGCATGGGTTCCTTCAGCATCTGGCACTGGCTGGTCGTGCTGCTCGTCGTTCTGCTGCTCTTCGGCGGCAGCAGCAAGATCAGCAACCTCATGGGCGACGTCGCGAAGGGCATCAAGTCCTTCAAGAAGAACATGAATGACAGCGAGGCCGATGCCTCGATGGCCGCCGAGGCGAATCCGCCGCCGGCCGGCAACATTCAGGGCCCGACGGTTCAGCCGACGCAGGCCGCGCCGCAGCAGACCACCAACCGTCCGGCCGCCTGAAGCCAGCCCGCGCGGGGCAGCCGCCCCGCGCCTGACGGCCGCGCCGGAACGCTTCTGCCCTCTGGTCCGGAAGGCGGCGTGCTGCTACGCCGCCGCCCGCGTGGAGCCGCCATCCGGCGCCACGCGGTACGGAACAGAAGGCCAGACCCTTGCAGAACGCCCTGGACGCCATCCCGGCCCCCGTGGCCGAGGCCATCATAGCCGCCGGCGCGAGGCTGGATCAGCGCAACTGGGTGCCCGCCACTGCGGGCAATCTCTCCATCCGTCTGGATAGCGGGCGCGTGGCCATCACCCGCTCCGGCTTCCATAAAGCGCGGCTTACGCCCGGCTCGCTGATGATGGTGGACCTCGAAGGCCGCCCCGAGCAGCCGGGCCTGCGCCCCTCCGCCGAGACCCTGCTGCATTGCGGCGCCTATCGCCGCTTTCCCGAGGCAGGCGCGGTGCTGCATGGCCATTCCATCGCCAATACCGTCCTCTCCCGCGCGGCGGGCGAGAGCATCACCCTCTCGGGCTACGAGCTGCTGAAAGCCTTCCCGGGCCTGCCGACGCATGAGGCGTCGGTCACGCTGCCGGTTTTCGACAACGACCAGGACATCGCCAGGCTGCAGCGGGCCGTGGAAGCCCGCTGGCAGGGCATGGATGTCATCCCGCCCGGCTATTTGCTGCGTGGCCATGGGGTCTATGTATGGGGGGCGGACATGGAGATGGCGCTGGCCCGGCTGGAGGCGCTGGAATTCATGCTCGACTGCCATTTGCACGAGACGACAACCCTGAGGAGGACGGCATGAGCCTTCTGACCATCCGCGACGCCGCCACCGGCGCCGAGCTGCTGCGTACCACCGACGCGGCCGAGATCGCCGCCGCCCTGGCCCCCATCAACGTGCGCTTCGAGCGCTGGCCGGTGGCCGACCTTCCCCCGGGCGCCGAGGCCGACGCGGTGCTGGAGGCCTATCGCCCCCAGCTGGACGCCTTCATGGGCGATACCGGCGCCGGCACGGCCGATGTCATCAAGCTCGACCCCAGCCATCCGCAGAAGGATGCGATGCGCCAGAAGTTCCTGGCCGAGCACACGCATACCGAGGACGAGGTCCGCTTCTTCCATGAAGGCAGCGGCAACTTCATCATCCATGCCGATGGCAAGGTCTTCGATGCCCATTGCACCCGGGGCGACCTGATCAGCGTGCCGGCCAATGCCCAGCACTGGTTCGATGCGGGTGCCGAGCCGTCCTTCACCGTGCTGCGCGTCTTCACGGACACCACGGGCTGGACGCCGCACTACACGGGCACCGACATCTCCGGGCGCTTCCCGGCGGTGATGCGCTGATGGCGGCCATCAGCGCCGTCCTGACGGATATCGAGGGCACGACCACCGCCATTTCCTTCGTGAAGGAGGCGCTGTTCCCCTATGCCCGCGCGGCGCTGGAGGAGTTCCTGGCCGCCCATGGCGACGAGCCGGAAGTGGCCGCCTGCCTGGCCGAGGCCCGCCGCCTGGCGGAGCCCGGCGAGGACGCCCCGGCCGCCCTGCGCCGCTGGATGGACGAGGATGCCAAGGTCACGCCGCTGAAGACGCTGCAGGGGCTGATCTGGCGCCAGGGCTACCTGGACGGCCGGCTGCGCGGCCATCTCTGGCCGGATGTGGCCCCCTGCCTGCGCGCCTGGGCGCGCGCCGGCATCGGGCTGCATGTCTATTCCTCCGGCTCGGTGGCGGCGCAGAAGCTGCTCTTCGGCCATTCGGAGGCTGGCGACCTCGCCGGCCTCTTTGGCGGCTTCTTCGACACGCATATCGGCGGCAAGCGGGAGGCGGCGAGCTATGCCGCCATCGGCCGCGGGCTGCACCTGCCTCCGGAATCCATCCTCTTCCTCTCCGATATCGCGGAGGAGCTGGATGCCGCGGCCGCCGCTGGCCTGCGGACCTGCCAGCTGGTCCGCGCGGCGGATGGCACGGCGCCCTGCCCACGGCACCGGCAGGCAGCGGATTTCCCGGCTGTGGCGGCGCAGTTCGGCCTGCCTCTGCCCCGCCCGGCCGTCGAGGGCGCGGTCCCGGGCACCGCGGCGTGACGGATGCTGCGGCTGGGCGTTAGGCCCGTATCCGCGCCACCGGTCGCCCCGCCGGCTGTTCCCGCCGGGGCGATCACGGGCTAGAACGCAGCCGCCCCGCAACGCCTCTCCGGGAGATTCCGCCAGCGCATGCTGACCACCTATACCGTGGCCGCTGGACGGCTGACCCTGAACAATGCCGAACAGCCGCCGGAGGCGCTGCGCGCCGCGGTCTGGATCGACCTGCTGAATCCGCTGCGGGAGGAAGTGAAGGTCATCGAGCAGACGCTGGGGCTGGAGCTGCCGACCCGCGAGGAGATGCAGGAGATCGAAAGCTCCTCCCGCCTCTACCGCGAGGGCGAGATCCTCTTCCTCACCGCCCCCTTCCTCTATGGCGCCGAACAGGGGGAATACGGCTCCACCCCCATCACCTTCGTGCTGGCCGGCCATACGCTGCTGACGGTGCGCTACGCCACGCCCAAGGCCTTCGCCGCCTTCGCCAACCGGGCGCAGCGCAACCCTGGCCTGCTCTCCTCGGCCGATGCGGTGATGCTGCACCTGTTCGAGCAGGTGGTGGACCGCCTGGCCGATATCCTGGAGCGCCTGGGCGCCGATATGGACCGCGCCAGCCAGTCCGCCTTCCGCACCGCCAAGGGCACCACCAAGAAGAAGGCCAATGCCCGCGACGCCGACCTGAAGGAGGTGCTGATCGCGCTGGGCGAGGTGGGCGAGGTCACCTCCCGCGCGCGGGAGACGCTGCTGGGCCTGACGCGCATCCTGACCTTCGTGAATGCCGAGAAGGCGACGGCCCTTCGCAAGGAGAACAAAGCCACCATCAAGGTGCTGGAGCGCGACGTCCGCTCCCTGGTGGAACACGCCTCCTTCCTCTCCAACAAGGCGAATTTCCTGCTGGATGCGGTGCTCGGCATCATCAACATCGACCAGAACGGCATCATCAAGACCTTCACCGTCGCCAGCGTGGCGCTGATGCCGCCGACCCTGGTGGCCAGCATCTACGGCATGAACTTCGCGCATATGCCGGAGCTGCAATCGCCCTATGGATACCCCCTCGCCCTGCTGCTGATGATCGGCAGCGCGGTGCTGCCGATCCTCTATTTCAAGCGCAAGGGCTGGCTCTGAGGCCGGGCCCGCCTCGCGGAACTGCGCTTTGCCATTTGTTTCGGGAGTGACATAGCCTCCACGGGCGCCACCTGGCCTGATACCGGGGGGAGCACATCATTCCGGCTGCGGAGGCTATGTCCATGCGGCACCTCGCGTCACTGCTCACCCAGGTCCGCCACCATGCAGAATGACATGCTGCGGCGACTGGTCGCGGAATTCCTCGGCACGTTATGGCTTGTTCTGGGCGGTTGCGGCAGCGCGGTCCTCTCGGCTGCCTTCCCCGAACTCGGCATCGGCTTCGTCGGGGTCGCCTTCGCCTTCGGCCTGACGGTACTGACCATGGCCTATGCGGTGGGCCATATCTCGGGCGGGCATTTCAATCCGGCCGTCACGCTCGGCCTCTGGTCCGCCGGGCGCTGCGCCAACAAGCATGTGCTGCCCTATATCGTGGTGCAGGTGCTGGGCGCGGTCTGCGCGGCCGCCATCCTCTGGTTCATCGCCTCCGGCAAGGCGGGCTGGGTGCCGAACGGCTTCGCCTCCAACGGCTACGGCAACCTCAGTCCCGGCCAGTACAGCCTGGGGGCGGCCTTCGTCACGGAGCTGGTCCTCACCTTCTTCTTCCTGCTCATCATCATCGGCGCCACCTCCAAGGGCGCGGCGACGGGCTTCGCCGGCATCCCGATCGGCCTGGGCCTGACGCTGATCCACCTGATCTCCATCCCCGTCACCAATACCTCGGTCAATCCGGCCCGCAGCACGGCGCCGGCGCTTTTCGCGGGCGGGGAATATATCGGCCAGCTCTGGCTCTTCTGGCTGGCGCCCATCGCCGGCGCCATGATCGCCGGCGCGCTGGGGCGCCTGCTGTACGAACCCTCCACCCTGATCGACACGGTCATCGAGGAACAGCGCAGCGCCAGCCCCGATCCCGGGGATTAGCGCGGGAAGGACCGGCGCGCGGCCCCGCCCGCGCCGCCTTCCGCTGCTTGTCATCTCGCCCGGGTTGACAGCCGCCCCGCGCGGGTCCTGCCTTCGGCATGGCCCGCTTCCCGCTCGAGACCCTGATCGACCCGGTGGCCCCGCCGGGGCAGCCCGCCAGCCGCGCCATGGGCGTGCCGGTGCCGGACCAGCCGCCGCCGGCCAATCTTCTCGGCTTCTACTGGTATTTCGTCCGCCAGGCGCGGCTGCTCTTCGTCCTGCTCTTCCTCGCGGGCCTCGCCGTCGCGCTGCTGGATGCCATGATCCCCATCTTCATCGGCAAGGTGGTGGGGCTGCTGAGCCAGCATGCTCCCGGCCAGCTTTTCGCCGAGGCCTGGGCGACGCTGCTGGGCATGGGCTTCGTGCTGCTGGTCTGCCGGCCGCTGGCCATCCTCAGCCAGAACATTGTCGGCCAGCAGGCCATCAACGCCACCGTCACCAGCCTGATCCGCTGGCAGAGCCACTGGCATGTGGTGCGCCAGGGCTGGGCATTCTTCCAGGAGGATTTCGCCGGCCGCATCGCCAACCGCGTCATGCAGGCCGGCCCCGCGCTGCGGGAGAGCGTGGTGCAGGCCGTCACCGCGGTCTGGTACATCGTGGTCTACGGCTCCAGCGCGGTGCTCTACCTCGCCACCGCCGATGCCTGGCTGACGGCGCCCATCCTCTGCTGGTTCGTCATCTATGCCGCGCTGCTGCGCTTCATCGTGCCGCGCCTGCGTGACCGCGCCCGCGCCGCCAGCGAGGCGCGCAGCCTGCTCACCGGCCGCATCGTCGACAGCTACACGAATATCCTGACGCTGAAGCTCTTCGCCCGCGCGGAGCAGGAGGATGCCTTCGTGCGCGAGGGCGTGCTGAGCCTGACCGCCGCCTTCCAGCGGCAGATGCGGATCATCACGCTGAACGGACTGCTGCTCTCCACCCTCAATGCCGGCATGCTGACGGCCATGGCCGCGCTGTCCCTGACGCTGTGGAACCGCGGGGACATCCCGGTCTCCACCGTGGCGGCGGCGCTGCCCATGGCCTGGCAGATCACCAATATCTCGGGCTGGGTGGCTTTCAACGTTGCCTCCATCTTCGAGAATATCGGCGTGGTGCAGGAGGCGACGGGCAGCATCGCCGTGCCCCCCACCGCGCCCGATCCACCGGATGCCAGGCCGCTGCGCGTCACGCGCGGCGAGATCGTCTTCGAGCAGGTGCATTTCGGCTACGGGCGGGAGCGCGGCGTGCTGCAGGGCTTCGACCTGCGCGTCAGGCCGGGTGAGCGCGTCGGGCTGGTCGGCCATTCCGGCGCTGGCAAGACCACCGCCGTCAACCTGCTTCTGCGATTCTTCCAGCCGGAACAAGGCCGCATCCTCATCGACGGCCAGGATATCGCCACCGTGACGCAGGAGAGCCTGCGCGCCGCCATCGGCATGGTGACGCAGGATACCGCGCTGCTGCACCGCTCCATCCGCGACAATATCCGCTATGGCCGGCAGGAGGCGACGGCCGAGGAGATCGCCCAGGCCGCCCGCGATGCCGAGGCCGAGGAATTCATCCACGACCTTTCCGACTGGCGCGGCCGCACGGGCTATGACGCGCATGTGGGCGAACGGGGCGTGAAGCTCTCGGGCGGCCAGCGGCAGCGCGTGGCCATCGCCCGCGTGCTGCTGAAGAACGCCCCCATCCTGGTGCTGGACGAAGCCACCAGCGCGCTGGATTCCGAGGTGGAGGCCGCCATCCAGCAATCCCTGGACCGGCTGATGGCGGGCAAGACCGTCATCGCCATCGCGCATCGCCTCTCCACCCTCTCCTCCATGGACCGGCTGGTGGTGCTGGAGCATGGGCGGGTCGTCGAGCAGGGCACGCATGCGGAATTGCTGGCACGCGGCGGCCCCTATGCGCGGCTGTGGCAGCGGCAATCCGGCGGCTTCATCGGCGCCTGACCTTGACCCCCGGGGCCGCCGGGCTGAACTTGCGGTGCGAAGGAGCCTGCCGCATGAGCACCACCCACACACTCGCCGCCACGCCCGAGACCGTCCGCTTCGGTGCCTTCGATGCCAGCTTCGCGCCGGTGCTGACGGTGCGGTCCGGCGACAGGGTGGTGATGGAATGCGTCTCCGGCCCCGCCGAGATCATGCCGCCGCCGGAGAGCGGCCTGCACGTGCCGGAGGCTCTGGCCGCCATCCATACGGCTGGCGTTCCGCGCCTCGGCCCGCATCTCGTCACCGGCCCGGTGGCTGTGGAAGGCGCCGAGCCCGGCGACGCGCTGGAGATCCTGATCGAGAAGATCGAGCTGGGCGCCGACTGGGGCTACAACCACTTCCGCCCGCTGGTCGGCACGCTGCCCGAGGATTTCCCCTACCGCCGCCTGCTGCATATCCCGGTGGACCGGGAGAAGAACACCTGCCACCTGCCTTTCGGCGGGAATGGCGGCATCGAACTGCCGCTCTCGCCTTTCTTCGGCGTGATGGGTGTGGCGCCGCCGGTGGAATGGGGCCAGATCTCCACCAAGGAACCGCGCGCGCATGGCGGCAACCTCGACAACAAGGAGTTGGTGGAAGGCACCACGCTCTGGCTGCCCGTGCATGCGCCGGGCGGGCTGTTCAGCGCGGGCGACGGCCATGGGGTGCAGGGCGATGGCGAGGTCTGCGTCACCGCGCTGGAGATGTGCCTGAACGGCCATTTCCGCTTCAACCTGCACAAGGGCGGCGGCGCCCGCAATCCGCTGCTGCGCTTCCCGCGCGCCGAGACGCCCACCCATTACATCTCCATGGGCATCCATGAGGATCTGGACCTCGCCATGAAGCAGGCGCTGCGGGAGATGATCGCCTTCATCGTCTCGCGCGCGAATGTCTCGGCGGCCGATGCATACCAGTTCTGTTCGCTCGCGGTGGATTTCCGCGTGACGCAGACCGTGAACGGGGAGAAGGGCGTGCACGGCATGCTGCGTAAGGGCCTGCTATTCTAAGAAGTAATACTGGTGCCGCGATTCGGTCCGCTCCCGAATTCGTGGCTTGGCGCAAGGGGTTTTCCACAGAATTCAGCATCGCTGCACCGCAGCGCATCTTGTGCGCAACCCCTGCGGGAAACTACCGTATTTAGTAGCGGGGGACGCAGGAGACGGGGTTATGGATTGGACACCGGAGGCCATTGAGGCCCTGCGGGGCTATTGGGCAGAGGGGCATTCGACGGCGGAGATCGGCCGTCGAATGGGGATTTCAAAGAACGCAGTCGTTGGCAAGGCGCATCGGCTGAATCTGCCGCCGCGCCCGAGTCCGATCCGCCGTGAGGCGGCGGCGGCACAGAGCGCCACGCCACAGCCGGCCTCCCGGGCCGCGACGGTGATCAGCCAGGCGCCGGCCGTTGCTGCGCCGGCGCCAGCCCCCGTGGCCGCGCCACGGGCGCCTGCTGCCCCGGCCGCCAGCCCGGCGCCCGTGGCCCGTCCGGCCCCGGCGCCCGCCATGGCGCGGCCGGCCCCGGCGGCGCCTGTGCGCAAGCCCGCGCCGGTGCCGCAGGCGGTGGTTCGCCCCTTTCCGCGCAGCAGCGCGCGCACCTGCTGCTGGCCGATCGGCGAGCCCGGCACGCCGGATTTCCGCTTCTGCACGGGCGATGCCATGACCGGCAAGCCCTACTGCCCGGAGCATGCGGCGGTGGCTTATGTGAAGGTCCGCGACCGGCGCGAGGATGCAGCCTGAACCCAGGCCGCATCCAGAACGGGGGAAAACGAAACAGGGGGCCCGACGGCCCCCTTTTTCATGTCAGCCCAGCGGCGTCTCGCGCGTGCCGATCAACCGCCGCCGCAGGCGGGCGGAGAGCCAGTCGATCACCGCCACCGTGATGACCATGACGATGATGATGAAGGCCACTTCGTCCCAGTAGCGCACCTTGATGCGCTCAGCGATCTGCAGCCCGATGCCGCCCGCGCCCACTACGCCCAGGATGGCGGCGGAGCGGGTATTGCTCTCGAAGAAATACAGCGCCTGCGCCAGCATCACCGGCAAGACCTGCGGCAGCACGCCGAAGCGGATGGCCTGCAGCCGGTTGCCGCCCGCGGCCACCACGCCCTCGCTCTGCCGCTTCTCGGCATTCTCGATGGCTTCGGCATAAAGCTTGGCCAGCACGGCGGTATCGGAGACGAAGATCGCCAGCACGCCGGCCAGTGGCCCCAGCCCCACCGCGCGCACGAAGGCCAGCGCCCAGATCAGCTGGTCGATGCCGCGCAGCCCGTCGAAGAAGCGGCGCAGGGAGAAGCGCAGCAGCGTCACGGTCAGCACGTTGCGCGCACCCAGGAAGCCCAGCGGCACCGCCACCAGCGCCGCCATCACCGTTCCCAGGAAGGCCATGGCCACACTCTCGGCCATGCCCCGGACGATATCCATCCACAGGGCACCCGGGCTGGGCGGAATCATCAGCCGGATGATCGTGGCCAGGCCCGAGAAGCCGTTCCAGAGCCGCTGGGGCGTGATGTCGAACCACCAGAGCAGGGTGCCGAGCCATGCGAGGAAGACCAGCCCGCAGACCCAGCGCAGCGCCCGCGTGGCGGGGCTGGGTCCGAAGGCGCGCGGCAGGCGCTGCTGCCAGGCGGCGATCTCCCCGGCATTGATCATGGCCTCGCGCATCAGTGGCCCTCCGCCGCACCCATGACGCGATGGCGCAGCCGCTCGGAGATCATGTCGATGACAAAGACGCTGAGGATGATCAGCACGACGATGGCGCTGATCTCCTCATAGTAGTTGGAGGAGATGACGAGATTCAGCTCCTGCCCGATCCCGCCCGCGCCGACAAAGCCGATGACGCTGGCGCCGCGCACATTGATTTCGAAACGAAGCAGCCCATAGCTGATGAGATTGGGCGTGACCTGCGGCAGGATACCGTAGCGGCAGGCCTGCGCCCAGTTGGCGCCGGAGGCGCGCAGCCCTTCCCAGGCGCGCAGGTCGGTATTCTCCATCACCTCGGAAAAGAGCTTCCCCAGCGCGCCGGTCGTATGGAGAAAGATGGCGAGGATGCCCGCCAGCGGCCCGATGCCGAAGGCCCAGACGAAGATCAGCGCATAGACGATCTCCGGCACCGTGCGCGCCGCTTCCAGCCCGCGCCGGGTCACGATATTGATCCAGCGCGCCGGCGCGATATTGCGCGCGGCGGGGAAGGCCAGCAGCAGCGCCACGGCGGCGCCCGCCAGCGTCGCCAGCGCCGCCATCTGCGAGGTTTGCAGCAGCAGCCAGGCCCAGTCGTCGAGCCGGTAGAACCAGAAGGCGACGCTGCCTTCCGTCTCCACGCCCGCGAACAGCGCATCCCACCGCAGCGAGGGCAGCAGCTTGTAGAAATACTCGCCCACGCGCGGCAGTCCGGCAGCCAGGGTGGCGGGGCGGAACTCGCTCATCCAGGCGGAGGCCAGCAGGCAGGCGCCCAGCACCGTCAGGCCGAAGAGCGTGGCCAGCCGGCGCTGCCGGCGCTGCGCCTGGAAGGCCGCCTCGCCCCGCGCCAGCAGATCTCCGGTGGCGGTCATGCCCATGCGCGCCGGCCCGTCCCGTCAGTCCCGGCGGCGGCGCGCGGCCGCTTCCTCGCGCCGCATCGCGATGAAAATGTCATAATCCTCCTGCCGCCCTTCGCGGTAGCCGGTGCCGGGGCCGCGGGTGATCTGCTGGTAGATGTCCGGATGCGCCTTGGGCAGCGCCAGGAAGAACAGCTTCAGGTCTTCCTTGCAGGCCTCGGGCAGATCGGCGCGCACCGTGATCGGCCCGGTGGCGATGGGCTCGGATGTCCAGACAATGCGGACATCCTTCATGTCCAGCATCCCCTTCTGCACCATCGCCCGCAGGTTGCCGCGGGTGAAGCCCTGGGATTCGTCGCCGAGGCCGGAGGCCCAGGTGCAGCAGGCATCGTACTGCTTCTGCAACACCGCCACCACCGCCTGCTCATGCCCGCCCGCGAATCCCGTGCGGCTGAAATAGCGGTCGATATCGACCCCCTGCCGCCGCAGCGCCGCGCGCGGCACCAGATAGCCGGAGGAGGAATTCACATCCGCCCAGGCCAGGGAATGGCCTTTCATGCCGGCAAGGTCGGTGATCCCGCTCTTCGCCCGCGCCACCATCACGGCGCGGTAGTAGATGGAGCCATCCTCCTCCTCCGGCACCACCAGCGGCTCCACGCCGCCATTGGTCTCCATCCATGCGGCGGCATAGGCCGTGGAGCCGAGCGAGGCGATCTCCACCTGCTTGGCATCGAAGGCCTGGATGGCGCCGGCATAGTCGCTGGCCGGCAGGGTACGCACGGGCACGCCGAAGGTCTGCTGCATCAGGGCGCGATAGCCCTCAAAACGCGCCAGGCGGTCGGTCTCGTTCTCCCCGCCCATCAGCACGATGTTGAGATGCGGCACCTGTTCGGCCCAGGCGCGGCGGCCCGCCGCCGGAAACACCACATCCGCATCGGCGCTGCGGCGCAGGCGCGGTGCGGGCTTGTCCTCGGCGGAGGCCCGGCCCGGCCAGGAGAGGCCGGCCAGTGCTGGCGCGAGGCGGAGGATCTGTCGGCGGGTCGCGGGCATGGGCGGTCTTTCAAGCGTGGCGGGCGGGGGAAGTATTGGCACGAAGCGGTCGCCGCGCGGAATCGGGCAGCCGGAGGTGGGGTCGGCGCCGCCCCGGGACGACGCATCCGCTCCCGGCTGGCGGTGCCGGCACACGGCCAGGGCCGGGACACCGGCACCCGGCTCAGGCCGGCATGGGCGCGGCGCTGGGCTGGGCGGCGCGGGCAGCCATTTCGGGCGCCGTGTCGAATTCATCCTCCGACACGCCATAGATCTCGCGGATCCGGGCGGCGGTCAGCGCGGCGGGCGCGCCGTCGAACATCACGCGGCCCTGCTGCATCGCCACGATGCGGTCGCAGTAGTGCCGGGCGGTTTCCAGATGATGCAGGTTGCAGAGCACGGTGATGCCGTCGCGCCGGTTCACGTCGCGCAGCGCCTCCATCACCACCCGGGCATTGCGGGGGTCCAGGCTGGCGATGGGCTCGTCGGCCAGGATCAGCTTGGGCTGCTGCAACAGGGCGCGGGCGATGGCCACGCGCTGCTGCTGCCCGCCCGAGAGGGTATCGGCCCGTTGCAGGGCCTGGTCCGCCAGGTCGAAGCGCGCCAGGGCCGAGAGCGCCATGGCCCGCTCCTCCGCCGTGAAGCGCTTGAACAGCGTGGCCAGGGTGCCCGTGAAGCCGCGCCGGTGGTTCAGCCGGCCGACCAGCACATTGGTCAGCACATCCAGCCGCTGCACGAGGTTGAACTGCTGGAAGATCATGGCGGAGGCGGTGCGCCAGTCCCGCAGCGCCTGGCCGCGCAGCGCCGTCACGTCCATCCCGTCATGCAGCACGCGGCCCTCACTGGGCTCGGTCAGGCGGTTGACCATGCGAAGCAGGGTGGACTTCCCGGCGCCGGAGCGGCCGATGATCCCGACCATCTGCCCCGCGGGCACGGAGAGGCTGACCCGGTCCACCGCGGTTGTGGCGCCGAACCGGCGCGTGAGGCCCTCAAGCTGCAGCATCGCCCGCCCTTTGCACTGCCGGCGTGAATATAGGGTATTCGTGACGCACCCGTGACTCCCCCCACGACATCCCTGCGGAAGCGTGTCCTCAGCGCCCCAGCAGCACCAGCACCACGCCCGCCACGATGCCGAGGGCGCCCAGCACCTCCTGCGGCTTCAGGCTCTCCTTCAGGTAGAAGCGGCTGAAGAGCAGGGTGAACAGGATCTCGGTCTGTCCCAGGGCGCGCACCATGGCCACGGGCGCCAGGGCGAAGCCCGTGAACCAGCAGGCCGAGCCGCAGGCCGAGAGCGCCCCCACCGGAAAGCTGCTGCGCCAGGTGCGGAAGACGGCGCGGAACTGCTCCGGCTCCTTCCAGGCGAGCCAGGCGCCCTGCATCACCGTCTGCATGGCATTGGCGACGCAGAGCGTGGTGATGGCGCGCAGCACCGCGTCGGAGTGGTCCAGCTCCAGATTGGCGGATTTGATGAAGACGGCCGTCAGCGCGAAGCCCGTGCCCGCGCCGAAGCCGCAGAGGGCTGCCGGCTGCACCGTGGCCCGCAGCAGCTCCCGCCCCGTCAGGTTGCGCCCCGCCAGCGAGAGATACAGCACCCCCAGGACCCCCAGCATGATGCCGAGGGAGGACAGGAGGGAAAGCCGCTCCCCCAGCAGCACCAGGGCCAGGATGGCGCCCTGCACCGCCTCAGTCTTGGAATAGGCCGTGCCCACCGCGAAGCCGCGCGGGCCGAAGGACATGATCAGCAGATTGGTGCCGATGATCTGCGTCAGCCCGCCGATGGCGGCATAGAGCAGGAAGGCCCCGCCGAGGATCGCAGGCGGCGCATCCCCGATCAGCAGGCAATAGCCGCCCAGCAGCAGCAGCCCGAAGGGCACGCCATAGAGGTAGCGCACCACCCCCGCCCCGTTCACCGAAAGCTGCCCCCGCAGCCGCTGCTGCAACGCCGTCCGCCAGGTCTGGAACAGGGCGGCGGACAGGGTGGCGGCGATCCAGAGCGGCATCTTCAAAGTCCAGCTGAAGGCGTTCGTTGCGGGCCGGACAAGCTGGCCGGGATGGCGCCCGCTGTCGAGAGACGCGACCCATCCGCGCCCCTGCCCAGCCCGGAGAGGGGTTTTCTTCCCGCGCCGCCACGGGCAGCCTGGGGCTTCCACACAGCCCGCCGACAGGACTCGCTCCATGCTGCTGCTCATCCCCGGCCCCGTGCAGACCCGCCCCGAAGTCCGGGCGGCCATGGCCGTGGACATCGCCCCCTGGGACCGTGACTTCATGCCGGAATATGCCGGCATCCGGGAAAAGGTGCGGGACCTCGCCGGCGGCGTCGCCGGCCGGCACGCCTGCCTGCCGCTGCAAGGCGCCGGCCATTTCATCACGGAAGCCGCCATCCGCACCTTCATCCCCGCGGCCGCCAAGCTGCTGCTGGTGATGAACGGCACCTATGCCGAGCGCATGGCCCGCCTGGCGCGGGAAGCCGGCCGCGTGGTGGTGCCCCTGCCCGTGCCCGATACCCGCAGCGTCACCCCGGACGAAGTGGCCCGCGCCCTGGCCGCCGATCCCGAAATCGGCCATGTCGGCATCGTCTATTCCGAGACCGGCAGCGGCATCGTCAACGACGTGCCCGGCATCGGCGCCGCCGTGCGCGCGGCGGGGCGGCGGATGATCGTCGATGCCGTCTCCGCCTTCGGCGCCCTGCCCTTCGACCTGAAGGCGCAGCCGGAAGTGGATGCGGTGGTCTTCACCTCCAACAAATGCATCGAGGGCCTGCCCGGCATCGGCTTCGCCATCTGCCCCATCGAGCGCGTCACCGCCTGCGCCGGCAATGCGGGCTCCTGGTCCTTCGACCTCGCGGATGTCTATGCCACGGCGCAGCGCGCCGGCTGGGGCTCCTTCCGCTTCACGCCGCCGGTGCAGGCGCTGCATGCCTTCGGCAAGGCGCTGGAATTCTTCGAGGCCGAGGGCGGCCAGCCCGCCCGCCACGCCCGCTACCGCGAGAATGCCCGCCTGCTGCACGAGGGCGTCCGCGCCCTGGGCCTGAAGCCCTACCTGGACTGGGAACACCAGGGGCCGATCATCGTCACCGTCCACCAGCCCGCCGACCGGCGGTTCAAGCT
This sequence comes from Roseomonas marmotae, assembly GCF_017654485.1. Lineage (NCBI taxonomy): Bacteria > Pseudomonadati > Pseudomonadota > Alphaproteobacteria > Acetobacterales > Roseomonadaceae > Roseomonas > Roseomonas marmotae. The sequence goes on from NZ_CP061091.1 coordinate 17,577, forward strand.
GATGGATTTCGTCGAGGCGCTGAAGACGCGCGGCGTGCTGATCAGCAACTTCTACAACACCACGGCGCCGACCATGCGCATCGGCTGCATCGGCGACATCCACGCGGAGGATATCCGCTTCGCCCTACGCGCCATTGCTGAGACGCTGGACGGGATGGGCATCCGGCAGCGGGACGCGGCGTAGGAAAGAAAAAGGCCGGGGAAGGAATTCCCCGGACCCCATCTTTTTTCTTCGGGTTTTCAGAAGGGCAGCGGCGCAAGGTCGGGTTCCACCCAGTTGCGCCGCGCCGCCACGGAAAACAGCCGCTCCCGCGACCAATGGACCAGCATCCAGTCCCGCCGGCCCAGGGGGCTTTCCAGCAGCGCGTTGCAGGCGGCATGCAGCGGCATCCCGGCGGGAAGCCCGGCCAGGAAGAAGGCTGCGGCGCGCAGGGAGGCCAGGGTGATGGTCTCATGGTAGCCGCCGGTATCGGTGTTCGGCGTGCCGCTGGCCTCGTTATAGGCGCGGATCAGGCCAGGCATGTCCCGCTCCGGCACCAGATCCGGGCGGCGGGCGATGATCCAGACGGCGGCACCCACATGCGCGGCATGGGTCCAGGCTGACTTGGGCAGGCTGCACGCCATCACACCCTCCGCGATCCGGCGCAATTCCTCATCACGGGTGAAGCTCACGATATCCTCCTGCGGTGGAACAACACGGCGGGAGGCCGATACCTGCCAGGAGCCCCGCCGGGAAAGCGGCGGGTCCTGGCACTCGTGCTGAAGGGCGTAAGCGGGCCTAGCCCTGCTCCGCCCCGGTCGCGCGCGCCATCGCCGCCGGGATGCGGCGGGCTTGCTGCGGCAGCGGATGGGCGGTGGCGCGGGACATGGGCGGCATGTGGCAGCAGCACGGGTGGGGCTGTCAATCATGCCGCGCCTTGGTGTTGCCGGGCAGCCAGCGTTCCGCCACCCGCACCAGCGACAGCACGCACAGCCCCAGCGCCGTGGCGATGCAGGCCAGGGCCCATTGCCCCAGCCCGCCGGCAATGCCGATCGCCACCGCCAGGATGATGCTGCCGGCGCTGGTCAGGTTGTGCACGCCGCCCCGCCGCGTGAAGACCAGCCCGGCGCCGATGAAGCCCAGCGCCTGATACATCCCCTGCACCGTCCGCAGCGGGTCGGCGTCACCCCCGGCGGCGCGCACCATCTGGTGCAGCATCATGCCGGAGATCACCACCATGGCGGCGGCCAGCGCCAGGATGCCATGGGTGCGGATGCCGGCCGAGAAACCGCGCAGTTCCCGGTCCAGGCCCAGCACCATGCCCAGCAGCGTGGCACCGCCGAGGCGCAGCAGCAGTTCCAGCGTCGAGAGCGTGGCAGGATGCGCGGCCTGTTCCATTGGCGGTATAACGGCCCGGCAGGGCAGCGGGATGCCTCTCAGCCCGGCGCGCCGGGCCAGCGGCTTTCCGGCTCGTGCAGCAGGTCCACGAAGGCGCGCAGCGGCGCCGGCATGTGGCGCCGCCCGGCATAGTACAGGCAGGGGCCGGGGAAGCTCAGCCACCATTCCGGCAGCAGCGGCACCAGCCGCCCATCGGCCAGCAGCGGCGCCAGCACTTCCTCGAAGCCATAGATCAGTCCCAGCCCGTCGGTGGCAGCGGAGATTTCCAGCTCGATGCTATTGGCCCGCAGCGGCCCTTCCGGACTGACGCGCACCACCTGCCCCCCGCGCTCGAATTCCCAGGGCAGCGTGGTGCCGCTGAGGAAGCGGTGGCGGATGCAGCGATGCGCCAGCACCTCGCGCGGGTGCCCCGGCGTGCCATGCGCGGCCAGATAGGATGGTGCCGCCGCCAGCACATAACGCTGCCGGCGCGGCCCCAGCGGCACCGCGATCATGTCCCGCTCGATGCTCTCGTCGTAACGGATGCCGGCATCGCAGCCGGCGGCGAGCACGTCGACGAAACTGTCCTCCACCGTCAGCTCGAGCGCGACGCCGGGATAGCGGGCCAGGAAGCGGCCGGTGATGGGCGGCAGCACCACCCGCGCCACAATGCCCGGCACATTCAGCCGCAGGGTGCCGCTGGGGCTGCCGCGCAATCCGTTCAGCGCCTCCAGCGCCGCCGCGACCTCCCCCAGCGCGGGGCCGAGGCGCTCCAGCAACCGCTGCCCGGCCTCGGTGGGCGTCACGCTGCGGGTGGTACGGTTCAGCAGCCGCAGCCCGAGCCGTGCCTCCAGCCGCCGCACCGCCTCGCTGAGCGCCGAGGGAGAGGCGCCCCGGCCCGCCGCCGCGCCGCGGAAGGAGCGCGCCCGCGCCACCGCCGCGAAGGCTTCCAGGTCGGCAAGGGGAGGCTCGGCCATTGTGCGGAATCCTGTACAGCCCGTGCGGCAATGGCCGGATTATCGGGCAAATCCTGCCGGCGCATAAGGGCATTCCCCTTCATCGGCAGCAGGAGCGACCCGATGCAACACCGCACCCTCGGCCAGCACGGCCCCAGCGTTTCCGCCCTCGGGCTCGGCTGCATGGGCATGTCCGGCACCATGTATGGCCCCGCCGACCGGGCCGAGAGCATCGCCACCATCCATGCGGCATGCGACGCCGGCATCACGCTGCTGGATACCGGCGACTTCTACACCATGGGCCATAACGAGATGCTGATCGGCGAGGCGCTGCGCGCTATCCCGCGCGACAGCATCCAGCTCAGCGTGAAGTTCGGTGCCCTGCGCGACCCCGCCGGCAACTGGATCGGCTATGACGCCCGCCCGGCGGCGGTGAAGAACTTCCTGGCCTATACGCTGCAACGGCTGGGCGTGGATTACATCGACATCTACCGTCCTGCCCGCCTCGACCCCGCCGTGCCGATCGAGGAGACGGTGGGCGCCATCGCCGATATGGTGCGGGCTGGCTATGTGCGCCACATCGGCCTTTCCGAGGTCGGAGCCGAGACCATCCGCCGCGCCGCCGCCACACACCCGATCTGCGACCTGCAGATCGAATATTCCCTGATCTCACGCGGCATCGAGGAGAGCATCCTGCCCGCCTGCCGCGAGCTCGGCATCGGCGTCACCGCCTATGGCGTGCTGTCACGCGGGCTGATCAGCGGCCACTGGCAGCCCGGCGGCACCGCGCCCGATGACTTCCGCGGCCAGAGCCCCCGGTTCCAGCAGGGCAATGTGGAACGAAACCTGCAACTGGTGGAAGCCTTGCGCGGCGTGGCGGAGAGCAAGGGCGCCAGCGTGGCGCAGATCGCCATCGCCTGGGTGGCGGCGCAGGGGCGGGATATCGTTCCCCTGGTCGGTGCCCGCCGCCGCGACCGCCTGGCCGAGGCCCTGGGCGCGCTGGATGTGGCGCTGGCGCCTGCCGACCTCGCCGCCATCGAGGCCGCCGTGCCCAGGGGCGCCGCCGCCGGCGACCGCTACGCGGCGGCGCAGATGGCGCATCTGGACAGCGAGCGGTAGCGGCCAGCGCGGCGCCGCCCCGCCTCAACCCTCGCCGGGCTAGGCCCGCGCCATCTCCCGCCGCGCCCCCACTGGAGCCCGGGTGCCGCGCAGCGACTGCCCCGCGCTCTCTGCCAGGAAGAGCAGCGCCACCATGCCGATCAGGCATGCCCCCATCATGTAGTAGGCCGGCATGATGGGGTCGCCCGTGCGCTCGATCAGCCAGGAATTCACCATCGGCGCCGTGCCGCCGAACAGAGAGGTGGAGACGTTATAGGCGACGGCGAAACCGGCGAAGCGCACCGCCGTCGGGAACATCGCCGGGAAGGTGGCGGAGATCGTCGCCAGCTGCGGCGCATAGAGCAGGCCCAGCGCCGCGAAGCCGAGGATGGCGCCGGCGAAGCTCGCTTCCATCAGGTGGTAGAGCGGGATCACCAGCACGAAGAGCCCCACCAGCGAGAACCACCACATCGGCTTGCGCCCCCAGCGGTCCGACAGCGCGCCCGCGAAGGGCAGCAGCACCATCATGAAGAGCATGCCGACGATCGGCACGAACAATGCCTGCTGCGTCGTCAGCCCCAGCCGGCGTTCCAGATAGGTCGGCATGTAGCTGAGCAGCGTGTAGTTCACGACATTCAGCGCGACGACCATCCCGCTCATCACCAGCAGCGGCTTCCAGTAATCGCGCAGCAGCGTGCCAAGCCCGGTGGAAGCGCCGCCTTCGGCACCCGCCGCCTCCATCTCCTGGAAGACCGGCGTGTCCTCCATCCTGGAGCGCAGATACATGCCGATCAGCCCCATCGGCCCCGCGATCAGGAAGGGCAGCCGCCAGCCCCAGTCGCGCATCGCCTCCTCGCCCAGCGCCAGGGAGAATCCCAGCATCAGCAGCGCGCCGAAGGAGAAGCCAGCCAGCGTGCCCACTTCCAGAAAGCGGCCGTAGAATCCACGATGTTTGTCTGGCGCGTATTCCGCCATGAAGGTGGCGGCGCCGCCGTATTCGCCGCCCGTGGAAAAGCCCTGGATCATCCGCAGCACGATCAGGATGCCGGTGGCCCAGAGCCCGATGCTGTCATAGGACGGGATCAGGCCGACGCAGAAGGTCGCGCCCGCCATCATCAGGATGGTCATGGCCAGCACCGACTTGCGCCCCGAGGCGGTCGCCCAGCGGCCCCCAGAAGAAGCCGCCCAGCGGGCGGACCAGGAAGGAAATGGCGAAGGTGGCCAGCGCGAAAAGCGTTGCCTCCGCCGCCTCCCCCGGAAAGAGCGCCGCGGAGATATAGACCACGCCATAGGCATAGATGCCGTAGTCGAACCATTCCGTGGCATTGCCCACCGCCGAGGCGGTGACCGCGCGCCGCAACACGCTCCGGCTGGGTTCCGCCGCCACGCGGCCGGATCTCGTTTCCTCTGGCACAGGCTGTCTCTCCTATTATGCAGGCGCGCGGCAGCGGGCCTCGCAGGTTCAGGATTTCTCCTCGGAAAGCGGGTCGAGCCCGACCGACATCGGCGTCGTATGCGGCAGGGCCTGGTAGGATTGCTGCAGTTCGCCGGGCGGGGCCGGGCGTGCCGCCAGGCGCCACAGCCCGAAGCCGACCGTGCCGGCCGCGCAGATGGCGATGAACAGATAGAGGCCTGAGATGCCGAACAGCGCGATGCTGGCCGCCCCCGCCATCGGCCCCGCCGCCGCGCCGACCGAATAGACCAGCACCAGCCCGGCGCTGGCGCCCACCCGCTGCGCATTCGTCAGGCGGTCATTGGTATGCGCGACGCAGAGCGGGTAGAGCGCGAAGCTCAGCCCGCCGAAGAGGCAGCCCAGCAGCAGCAGCAGCGTGTCCGGCTGGCCCAGCAGCATGATGGCCAGCGCCACCGCGGCCGTGCCGGTGAAGACGCCGAGGATGACGCTGCGCCGGTCGAAGCGGTCCGACAGCCAGCCGAGCGGCCATTGCAGCGTGACGCCGCCCAGGATCACCGCGCTCATGAAGGCCGCCGTGCCGGCGAGGTCGAAGCCGATGCGCCGCGCATGCACAGCGCCCAGGCCGTAGAAGGCGCCCAGCATCAACCCCGTGACCGCCGCCCCCACCATCCCCAGCGGCGAGGCCGCGTAGAGGCTGCGCATGGGCATGGCCTGGAAATCCCCCAGCACCGGGCTGGCGGACCGGGTCAGCGAGATCGGCAGCACGGCGATGGAGAGCAGGATCGAGGCCAGCAGGAAGGGACGCGATGGGGCGCCCTCGCCGAGGTTCAGCAGGAACTGCCCCAGCCCCTGCCCGGCATAGAGCGCGATCATATAGGCGGCGAGCACCGAACCGCGCGAGGAAGGCTCGGCGCGGTCGTTCAGCCAGCTTTCCAGACAGACATAGACGCCGGCGAGGCAGAAGCCGTCGATCAACCGCAGCGCCGCCCAGAGCCCCACCGACTGATAGAGCGCGTAAGCCAGGGTGCTGGCCGAGAGCAGCGAGACGAAGCAGGCGAAGGCGCGGATATGGCCGACGCGGCGGATCACCCCGGCGGCCAGCAGCGAGCCCAGCGTCAGCCCGAGGAAATAGGCGGAGCCAACCAGGCCGATCAGCGGCGCGCCCGCCCCGGCGCCCTCCAGCCGCACGCTGACCAGCGTCGGCATGAAGCCGCCGCCGGCCATCAGGATGAATATGGAAATGAGAAGACTTCGGACCGGCCGCACCGCGCTGAACATCACGGGCCAACGGACCTCGCCCGCCTGGGTTGCGCCATCTTTACCTTCCGCGTGAGAAACCTGGCCTGGGCCGTATCCCGGCCGGGGTGCGATGGCCAGGGCGGCAGGCCAGGGGCCTTACCGCCGCATCGCGATGGCCGCCGCCGCCAGCATCAGCGCGGCCCCCAGCACCTGCCGGATGCCCAGCGGCTCCCCGAAGACCAGGGCGCCCAGCACAAGCGCCACCACCGGCGAGACGAAGGCATAGAGCCCGGCACGGGCCGAGCCCCAGTTCCGCATCAGCCGCAGGTAGATCGTATAGGCGACGAAGGTGCCGAAGATGACCATGAAAGCGAGGCTGGCCAGCACCTCCGGCTGCCCCAGTGCCGCCAGGGTGCCGGGCGAGACCGGCTCCAGCAGCAGGGTCAGCGCCACCAGCCCCGCCCCGCCCGTCAGCGCCTGGGCGCCGGTCAACTGGAAGGCGCCGGCATGGTCGAGCAGCGGCCGCGACAGCACAGAGCCCAGGCAGTAGCAGAGGCTGCCCAGGATGATCGCCAGCACGCCCCAGAGTTCCATGGCGCCGCCCCGCAGGCCCATCCGGTCGAAGAACAGCGCGGCGAGCCCGGCCACGCCCAGCAGCAACGCCAGGGCATGTCGCCAGGAAGGCTTCTCTTCCCCCCGCAGCAGGGCCAGCCCATAGAGGCCGATGGCGATCATGGTCAGGTTGACCAGACCGGCGATGCCGGAGGCGACATGCTGCATGCCCCAGAGCAGCGGCGCATAGGTTCCGGTATTCACCAGCAGCCCGGTCAGCAGCACGCGCCTGCCCAGAGGCCCGCGCAGCAGCCCCAGCACACCGGGCGCGATGGCCAGGAACAGCGCCGATACCAGCACGTAGCGCAGCGCCGCGAAGAGGATGGGCGGCATGACGGTGATGCCGGTCTTCGCCACCACCCAGGTTGTGCCCCAGATCAGCGACATCGCCAGGAACAGCCCGAGATCGACCCCGGGGCGGGGCTTTTCCCGCAGGCTTACAGGCAGCGGGGCCGGCGGGGCGGTGGTATCTTTCACGGCGGCGTCCTCCGGCCTGCGCCCCGTATCCCTAGCGCCGCCGCACGCCAGGGTCATTCCGAATTGTTTTGATGCCGCCTATCAATAATCCTGCTGATGCGCCTTAGCGCGGCGCCGCGGCGCGCCGCAGCCGGTCGTTGATGGCGGCACCCAGGCCGTGTTCCGGCACCGGCATGGCGGCGATGCCATTCAGCCCGCGCTTCCCGCCTTCCTCATCCAGCCAGCGCAGCCCGGCGAAGAGGCGGGAAGCCGCCTCCACCAGGTCGCCGCCCTCGCTCAGCTGCCAGACCAGCCCGGCGCCTGGCAGCGGCGGGCCGAAGGCCAGCAGCGCCTCGTCCGCCGCCACGTCCCGCGCCCCCAGCCGCACCGGCAGGCCGGGCGCGTAGTGGGAGAGCAGCATGCCCGGGGAGGGCCGCGCCGCTTCCTCCGCCATCTCGCCCGCCACGGCCAGCGGGCCGATCTCGGCCTCCAGCACCTCGCGCGAGAGGCCACCGGGGCGCATCAGCGTGGCACGGGGGGTGCTGAGGTCCAGCACCGTGCTCTCCAGGCCCACTTCGCAGGGCCCGCCATCCAGCACCGCCGCGATCCGCCCCTCCAGCCCCGCCAGCACATGCGCGGCCGTCGTGGGCGAGACCTGGCCGGAGCGGTTGGCCGAGGGCGCCGCCACCGGCACCCCCGCCTGCCGCAGCAGCGCCCGCGCCAGGGGATGCGCCGGCACCCGTACCGCCAGGGTCGGCAGCCCGGCGCCGGTCAGCGGGTCGATGCGGCTCTCCGGCCGGCGCGGCAGCACCAGGGTCAGCGGCCCCGGCCAGAAGCGCGCGGCCAGGTGCCGGGCGCGGTCATCGGCCGCCACTTCCGCGAAAGCGGCCTCGGGCTCGGGGAAATGGCTGATCAGCGGGTTGAAGCTCGGGCGCCCCTTGGCGGCGAAGACCGCCGCCACCGCGCGACCGTCCCGCGCATTGGCGCCCAGGCCATAGACCGTCTCGGTCGGGAAGGCGACCAGCTCCCCCGCCCGCAGCAGCGCGGCGGCGCGGGACAGGTCGGCGGGGGTCAGGACCTCCGTCATGCCCGGCCCCGGCAGAGGAAGGGCGGGTTCTCCCAGCCCGGCTTGCCATAGGCCAGCGGCGTCACGCCATCCATCTGCGTGCAGCGGCCGCCGGCGGCCAGCAGCACCGCCTCGGGCGCCGCCGTGTCCCATTCCATGGTGCGGCCGAAGCGGGGATAGAGATCACCCACCCCCTCCGCCAGCCGGCAGAACTTCACGGCCGAGCCGATTTCCCGCAGCTTCGCCACCCGGTGGCCCTCCAGGAAGGCGGTCAGGCGCGGGTCGCCGGCATAATGGCGGCTGGCGAAGACGGTGATGCCATCGGCCGGCGCCTGCCGCGCGGCGATGGCGCGGTGTCCCGCCGCATCCTCCTTCCAGGTGCCCTGGCCGATGATGCCGCTGAACAGCTCTCCATGCGCCGGCAGGGCCACCACACCCAGATGCGGCCGCCCCTTCACCACCAGGCCGATATTGACCGTGAAATCCTCCCGCCCCGCGGCGAATTCCCGCGTGCCGTCCAGCGGGTCCACCGACCAGAAGCGCTCCCCCACCTCCGGCATGGCGCCGGCCGAGCATTCCTCCTCCGCCACCACGGGAATGCCGGGGGCGGCGGCGCGCAGCCCCTCCAGGATGATGCCCTCCGCCAGCCGGTCGGCGGCGGTGACGGGGCTCATGTCGTTCTTCTGCTCCACCGCGAAGCCGGCCTGCCGGACCGAGAGGATGGCGGCGGCGGCGCTGCGCGCCAGGCGGGTGGCGAGGGCCAGGAGATCTGCGTCGGTCATCTTCCCGCTTTACGGCAATCCGGGCGCCACAGGAACGGTGGCGTCGCCTCGGTTGACACACGCCGGGGGATGGCCTCCAACCCATGTCGATTGACTCAAGGATGCGTGAGTATGCCGAGCGACCGGCCCCTCTTCTCTCAGTCGCCGCGCTTTGACGCCTGGGGCCTGGTCAATGCCGCCATCGCGCGGCCGGAATGGACTGGCGCGGCGCTGCTGGTGGTCCTCTATGCCTGGAGCTACTTCTCCCTGCCGCCACTGCCGGGCAATGACGCGGCGCATGCGCTGGGCTGGCTGGGCTGGTTCGACCAGAGCCGACACCTGGAGAGCGCCCGGGCCCTGGCCCAGGGCGACCTGAGCCCGGCCCGGCACTGGTATCCGCTGGGCTATGCGCTGCTGACGGCTCCTTTCGCCCTCTGGAGCCCCGGCCACTCCTTCGTGGTGGTGAACCTCGCCTCCCTGCTGCTCTGCTATGCCGGCTTCCTGGCCTTCAGCGCCCGGGCGGGGGTGGCACCGGGCTGGGCGGCACTGGTCTTCCTCTTCAGCCTGCTGGTGCCGGGACCTTTCCTCGGCCAATGGACGATCCCTTGGAATACCTCGCCCACCAGCGCGCTGATCTGGCTGCTGCTGGCGCAGGTGGCGGCGCATCTGCAAGGCGCGCGCCGGCCGTTGCCCATCGGGTTGCTGGCGGCCGCCATCCCGCTGATCCGCCCGACCGAGGCGCTGGTGGCCGCGCTCTGCGTGCTGGCCGCCATCCTCTCCGACCTGCGCCACCGGCCCCGCCACCCGTTGCGCGACCTCGGGCTGCTGCTGCTGGGCGGGCTGCTGCCCGTCGTGGCCTATGCCGCGCTGCACCTGCGCATCTACGGCTTCCAGCCCAGCCCCTACATGCTGGCCTCGCGGGAGATGGGCTTCTCCTTCCACGCTCTCGGCCTGAAGGCCTATACCCTGCTGCTGGACCCCGCCCCCTGGTTCCAGGATGGCCGGGGCCTGCTGCAACGGGCACCATATCTGGCACTGGCGCTGGCCGGCGGCGTGGTGGCCTGGGCACATAGCCGGCTGCTCGGGCTGCTGGCCCTGCTGATCGCCGTCCATACCGGCCTCTACCTGGCCTATACCGACCTGCTGCCCACCGGCTTCTGGCGCTTCCTGAACTACCACTATTTCAAATGGGCCATCCCCGGCGCGACGCTGCTCGGCTTCGTGCTGCTGCGGGACCTGCTGCGCTGGCGCCGCGCGCCGGCCTTCCCCCTGGCGCCGCTCGCGCTGCTGCTCTCGCTGCCGCTGCTCAGCCTGCATCTGCTGCCCGAGCGGCAGGCGGAGGATGCGCCGGCCCGCATGATCTTCTTCCCCGGCACGCCGCAGGACTGGTCCGAGGTCTATTTCGGCCGCTTCGCGCTGCGGGATGCCGAGGGCGAGATGCACAATTTCCGGGAAATGCGCGTCATGCCCGTTCCCGGCGGCTTCCGCGTCTTCGCCCTGCGCCGTCCCTTCCAGGGGCCGGTCCAGTGGGTCGCGCCGCCCGCCGGCCTGCAGGCCGGTGCGGCACCCGAATATTACGGCGCCCTGCCAGGGCTGGGCCGGCCCTGCTGGCTGAGGCTGCGGGGCTGCCCGCGGCTGGACAACCCGCTCCTGCCGCCGGCACCGAGATACTAGACTGCCCCTTCCACCCTTGCCTGCATGGACCGCCGCCCCGGCGGCCGGAAAGCCGAGTTGATGCCCCAGCCGCCCCGCATTGCCGTCCTGATCCCCTGCCACAACGAGGAGGTCGCCATCCAACAGGTGGTCGCGGGTTTCCGCGCCGCGCTGCCGGATGCGGTCATCTATGTCTACGACAACAATTCCACGGACCGGACGAAGGAAGTGGCCGCCGCCGCCGGTGCCGTGGTGCGGACCGAGCGGCTGCAGGGCAAGGGCAATGTCGTGCGGCGGATGTTCGCGGATATTGAGGCCGACGCCTATCTGCTGGTCGATGGCGACGGCACCTACGACCCCGCCGATGCGCCGGCCATGGTCCGCATGCTTTTCGACGACCGCCTGGACATGGTGAACGGCGTGCGCGTGACGGAGGCCGAGGCCGCCTATCGCCCGGGCCACCGCCTCGGCAACCGGGTGCTGACGGGCATGGTGCGCTTCGCCTTCGGCGACCACATCACCGACATGCTCTCGGGCTACCGCTGCTTCTCCCGCCGCTTCGTCAAGTCCTTCCCCGCCCTGGCGCGGGGCTTCGAGACGGAGACGGAATTCACCGTGCATGCGCTGGAGCTGCGCCTGCCCGTGGGCGAGATCCGCACCGCCTATTGCGAGCGGCCCGAGGGCTCTGAATCCAAGCTGCGCACCTACCGCGACGGCTTCCGCATCCTCTACACCATCGTCACCCTGCTGAAGCGGGAGCGGCCGCTGGCCTTCTTCGGTAGCTTCTCCCTGCTCTTCCTGCTGCTCTTCCTGAGCTTCTTCATCCCGGTGCTCGAAGGCTACCTCGCGACCGGCCTGGTGCCGCGCCTGCCGACCTTCGTGGCCTCCGTCGCCAACCTCTTCCTCTCGGCTCTCTCCCTGAGCTGCGGGCTGATCCTGGACACCGTGACCCAGGGGCGGCGGGAGGCGAAGCGCGTCGCCTATCTGGCCATGCCCGCGCCGCGCTGGCCCGGCGCCTCCGACTGAACGGCCGGGTAGCACCTCATTTCAGGATGATTTCAAAACCATTTTTATTTATAAGTAAATAATTCGGTCAACGAACACATCTATTGGAAGGCGGGCGGCAGATGAAGAAGCTTGTTGCCCACACCCGCCTCATGTCTTACCCGTTACAATTCCATTTTGCGGAAACATACGGGTTTGATTACTTCGTCATCGCGTGAGATTCTTCATGCTGCCCTGGATGGGCTCCGCCCGGGCTACGGGAAGGCCTCCCAGGCCTTGGACAAGCTCCCGGCGGCGATCTACGTAACCAACGCGGAAGGCGTTGTTATTTATTATAATAGCGCCTGTGTTGCTTTTGCCGGCCGCACCCCGCGCATCGGCCAGGACATCTGGAGCATCACCTGGAGGCTCTTCACGGAGAATGGCGAGCCCCTCCCCCTTGACCAGTGCCCGATGGCCGTGGCGATCCGCGAGAGGCGCGCCGTCAGGGGAGTCAGGGCCGTGGCCGCGCGCCCGGATGGCTCCTATGTGCGCTTTCAGCCCCACCCCACGCCGCTGTTCGACGAGGGGGGAAATCTCCTCGGCGCCGTCAACCTCCTCCAGCTCGATGCCACAGGCCCGAAGCAGGCGCACAGCCTCCGCGCGAAGGCCGCGAAATACCGCCAGTTCGTGAACCTCATGCCCGCCCACCGCAGCGCCCTGCTCTCCATGGCCGAGGAGTATGACGAGAAGGCGCTCAGGATCGAGCGGCAGAACTGACCGGCGCCGCCCCGCTCATGCCGGCTTGTCGTCGAGCTGGTCGCGCAGCTTCTGCTCCGGCAGGCCGAGCACCAGCAGGAAGGCCACGGTCATCACCACGCCGCTGAGCAGGAAGCAGCCGGTCAGCGCCGTGCGATAGGCGTCGGAAACCGCGGCCTGCTGCGCCGCCGTCAGATGCGACAGCGCCTGGACCCCATGCTCGGTGATGACGCCGACATCGACGCCGGCCCCGCCCGAGGCAGAATGCAGCCGTTGCGACATGATGGTGCCGGAGGCCGCAACCCCCACCGCGCCGCCCAGGGAGCGCGCGAAGGTCATGGCCCCCGTGGCCGCGCCCAGTTCCTTATGCGCCACGGCATTCTGCACGGCGGTGGTCAGGTTGGGCATGCCCATGCCCATGCCCAGCCCCAGCAGGCCCATCGACACCAGGAAGAGCGCCGGCGCCGCCGCCATCCAGGCGAAGAGCGCGAGGCTGGCCAGCGCCACGGCCTCCAGCCCCAGCCCCGCCAGCAGGAAGGGCTTGTTCCGCCCGAGGCGGGAGACGATCCGCCCGCCGATGACGGAGGTCAGCACCATGCCCGTCACCTGCGGCAGCAGCATCGCCCCGGCCTGCGCCGGCTCCATCTCCAGCACCAGCTGGAAGTAGAGCGGCAGGAAGACGGTGGAGCCCAGCATGGCGAAGACCATCATGCCGCCCACCGCCACCCCGCGCGCGAAGATGGCATTGCGGAACAGCGCCAGCCGGATCAGCGGCTCCTCCACCCGCAGTTCCCACCACAGGAAGATGCCGAAGAGCACGACCGTCAGCGCGACCATCGCCGCCGAGGCGGCCGAGGCCCAGGGGAATTCCGTCCCGCCCCAGGCCAGCAGCAGCAGCAGCGAGGCGGTGGAGCCAGCCAGCAGCGCGGCGCCGAGGTAGTCGATCCTGCGCGTCCTGCCGCCGCTGCCCTGAGGCTTCAGCCCGGCGGCGATCAGCGCCAGCGCCACGATGCCGATGGGCAGGTTGACGTAGAAGACCCAGCGCCAGGACAGCGCCTGGGTGATGAAGCCGCCGAGCAGCGGCCCGGCCACGCTGGCGAGGGCGAAGGTGCCGGTGAAGAGCCCCTGGTAGCGCGGGCGCTGCCGTGGCGGCACCATATCCCCCACCGCCGCCTGCGCCAGCACCAGCAGCCCGCCCGCGCCCAGGCCCTGCAAGGCGCGGAAGGTGATCAGCTGCCCCATGCTCTGCGCGGCGCCGCTGGCGAAGGACCCCGCCAGGAACAGAAGGATGGCCACGAAGAACAGCCGCCGCCGGCCATAGAGGTCCGACAGCTTGCCATAGAGCGGCGTGGTGACGGTGGAGCAGAGCATGAAGGCCGTCACCACCCAGGAGATATGGGCCATGCCGCCCAGGTCCCCCACCATGCGCGGCAGCGCGGTGTTGACGATGTTCTGATCCAGCGCCGCCAGGCACATGGTCAGCAGCGCGCCGGCCATCACGATCCGCAACGGGCCACGCACCGGCCCGGGAGGCGGCGCCACGCCGGGGGGGGCGGAGGCCGCGGCGGCGCTGGCCTCCGGCCGGTGTCCGGCCGTATGCACTCCAGCCTGTGCCGTGGAGTCGTCATCCCCTGCCACGGGGGCGAGATCCTCGTCCCGTGCCGCGGGCACCTGATGGTCGCGCACCCGCGATCCTCCCTCTGATTCGTGGATCTTCTCAGGCACCAAACGCTGCCGCGCGGCAGGGGTTCAGCACCCGCATCCGCTCTACCACCGGCCCAGGCCCGCCCCAAGAGCATGGCACCCCCATGGCCGCCATGGCGCATTGGCCCTGGCGTGACTATCCTTCCCTTCCTGACCCCACCACCGACGGAATCCCCGATGACCGACATCCTCTTCGTCAAGCCCGTCCTCCCCCGGGCCGGTGCCCTGGTGCTGCCGCTGGCGGAGGGGTTCACGCTCGATGGCCTGGCGAAGCAGGCGGATGAGGCGACGGGCGGCGCCATCTCGCGCGGGCTGGAGGCCGCGGGCTTCAAGGGCAAGAAGGGCCAGGCCACCACGCTCTGGGCGCCGGGCGGGCATCTCTCCCGCGTCGTGGCCGTGGGCCTCGGCGCCCCCGGCGGCGGCATGGGGGCGGCGGAGGCCGCGGGCGGCGCCGCGCTGCCCCTGATCGCCTCCGAGGTCGAGGCCACCGTGGCCGCCGAGTCGCTGCCGGCGGAGGAGGCCGCGGGCCTCGCCCTGGCGCTGCGCCTGCGCGGCTACCGCTTCGACCGCTACCGCACCAAGGAAAGCGCGGAGGACAAGCCCAAGCTGGTCCGCGTGACCATCGCGGTGCCGGATGTCGCCGCCGCCAAGGCCGCGCATGCGCCGCTTTCCGCCATCGCCGACGGCGTCTTCCTGACGCGCGACCTGGTCAGCGAGCCGCCGAATGTCCTCTACCCCGCCGAGATGGCGGAGCGCTGCCGCGGGCTGGAGAAGCTCGGCGTCACCGTCGAGGTCCTGGGCCCGGCCGAGATGGAGAAGCTCGGCTTCGGCGCGCTTCTGGGCGTGGCCCAGGGTTCGGCGCGCGAGGCGCGGATGGTGGTGATGCAGTGGAAGGGCGCGGCGGATGACGCGCAGCCCGTGGCCTTCATCGGCAAGGGCGTGACCTTCGACACCGGCGGCATCTCCATCAAGCCGGCCGGCGGCATGGAGGACATGAAATATGACATGGCCGGCGCCGGCACCGTCATCGGACTGATGGCGGCGCTGGCCGGACGCAAGGCGAAGGTCAACGCGGTCGGCCTGGTCGGGCTGGTGGAGAACATGCCCTCCCACAACGCCCAGCGCCCCGGCGACGTGGTGACCACCTGTTCCGGCCAGACGGTCGAGGTCATCAATACCGATGCCGAGGGCCGGCTGGTGCTGGCCGATGTCCTCTGGTACGCGCAGCACCGCTTCAAGCCGCGCTTCATGGTGGATCTGGCGACGCTGACCGGCGCCATCGTCGTCGCGCTGGGGCATGAGCATGCGGGCATGTTCAGCAATGACGACACCCTCGCCACGCAGCTGTCCGGGGCCGGGCAGGCGGTGGGCGAGAAGGTCTGGCGCATGCCGCTGGGCGAGGCCTACGACAAGGCGCTGAAATCCGACATCGCGGACATGAAGAACGTGGGCGGCCGCCCCGGCGGCTCCATCACCGCCGCGCAGTTCCTGCAGCGCTTCATCGACACCAAGGACGGCGCCATGCCCTGGGCGCATCTGGACATCGCCGGCACCGCCTGGGCCAGCAAGGACGGCGCCACCGTGCCGAAGGGCGCCACGGCCTTCGGCGTGCGCCTGCTGGACCGGCTGGTGGCCGAGCATTACGAGGGCTGAGCACCGGACCGGCCATGACTGAGATCGGCTTCTACCACCTGACCCGCACCCCCATGGAGGCGGCGCTGCCCAGGCTGCTGGGCCGCGTGCTCTCCCAGGACGGCCGCGCCGTGGTGCGGGTGGGGGAGCCGGAGCGGCTGGCCGCGCTGGATACCAGCCTCTGGCTCTGCGCCGACCCGGACTGGCTGCCGCATGGCACGCCGCAGACCGGGAATGCCGACCTGCAGCCGATCTGGCTGACCACGGAGGACGAGGCGCCCAACGGCGCCCGCTTCCTCTTCCTGGTGGATGGCGCGGACAGCGCGCGGCTCGGGGAATACGACCGCGTCTTCGACCTCTTCGATGGCCAGGACGAGGCCGCCACCGCCGCCGCCCGCCGCCGCTGGTCCGCCGCCCGCGCCGCCGGTCATGTCCTGACCTACTGGCAGCAGGGCGCGCGCGGCTGGGAAAAGAAGGCCTGAGCCAGCCGCGCTGGCCCCGCCGCTGACCACGGAGATCCATCCCTTGGACGTCACCATCTTCCACAACCCGGCCTGCGGCACCTCCCGCAATACCCTGGCCATGATCCGCAATGCCGGCATCGAGCCGCGCGTGGTCGAATACCTCAAGACCCCGCCGGGCCGGGCGGAGCTGGTGGATCTGATCGCCCGCGCCGGGCTGACGGCCCGCGGGCTGCTGCGCCAGAAGGGCACGCCCTATGCCGAGCTGGGCCTCGATGACCCCGCGCTGACGGACGACCAGCTGCTGGACGCCATGCTGGCCCATCCCATCCTGATCGAGCGCCCGCTGGTGGCGACGCCGCTGGGCGTGCGCCTCTGCCGCCCTTCCGAAAAGGTGCTGGACATCCTGCCTCAGCCGCAGCGTGGCGCCTTCACCAAGGAGGACGGCCAGGCCGTGACCGATGACCAGGGCCGCCGCCTGAGCTGACCGCCCGCCCCCGCCATCCTTCCGCACCGCCGCCCCGCGCGCAGGGCGGCGGCCTGCCCGCGCGCGCCTTCACCCGAGAACACCCCCGCCCATGCTGGCCCTGGCCATCTTCCTCGTCACCCTCACCTTCGTCATCTGGCAGCCGCGCGGCCTCGGCATCGGCTGGAGCGCGATGGGCGGCGCCGCCCTGGCCCTGCTGACCGGCGCCATCGGCTGGGCCGATGTGCCCGTGGTCTGGGACATCGTCTGGGACGCCACCTTCACCTTCGTCGCGCTGATCGTCATCTCCCTGCTGCTGGACGAGGCCGGCTTCTTCCAGTGGGCCGCGCTGCATGTGGCGCGCTGGGGCGGCGGGCGCGGGCGGGTGCTGTTTCCGCTGCTGGTCGTGCTGGGCGCCATCACCTCGGCCTTCTTCGCCAATGACGGCGCGGCGCTGCTGCTGACGCCCATCGTCGTCGCCATCCTGCTGCGGCTGGACTTCCCGCCCGCCGCGACGCTGGCCTTCGTCGTCGCCACCGGCTTCGTGGCGGATACCACCAGCCTGCCGCTGGTGACCTCCAACCTCGTCAACATCGTCTCCGCCAACTACTTCGGCATCAGCTTCAACGACTATGCGGCGGTGATGGTGCCGGTGAACCTCGTCTCGCTGGCGGCCACGCTGGGCGTGCTCTGGCTGGCCTATCGCCGGCAGGTGGCGCTGCATTACCCGCTCGACAAACTGGAAGCGCCGTCCAGCGTCATTCGCGACCGGCTGGTCTTCCGCGCCGCCTTCCCGCTGCTCGCGGTGCTCTTCATCGCCTATTTCGTGCTGGGCCCGATGGGCGTGCCGGTGGCGGTGGTCACGGGCGCGGCGGCGGCCATCCTGCTGGTGCTGGCGGCGCGCTGGCACAATGGCGGCGGCGCCGTGCTGCCCATCGCCCGCGTGATGCGCGAGGCCCCCTGGCAGATCGTCATCTTCTCCCTGGGCATGTATCTGGTGGTCTATGGCCTGCGGAATGCCGGGCTGACCGATCATCTGGCGGCAGTGCTGGTCTGGCTGGCCGGGCATGGCCCCTGGGCCGCCACCATCGGCACCGGCTTCGGCGCCGCCCTGCTCTCCTCCGTCATGAACAACCTGCCGGGCGTGCTGCTGGGCGCGCTCTCCATCGAGCAGGCGCATGGCATCCCCGAGCAGACGCGGGCGCTGATGATCTATGCCAATGTCATCGGCTGCGACCTCGGCCCGAAATTCACGCCGATCGGCAGCCTCGCCACGCTGCTCTGGCTGCATATCCTGGCGCGCAAGGGCATCCGCATCAGCTGGGGCCAGTATATGCGCGTGGGCCTGGCCATCACGCCGCCGGTGCTGCTGGTGACGCTGGCGGCGCTGGCCTTCTGGCTGCCGCTGGTCGAAGGAAGCTGAGAAGGACCATGACCGAGCACCCCATTCCATCCATGCCCGCACTGCGCGCCGACCTGCTGGCGCCGCCCGACCCCGCGCGGCTGGAACCCGCCCGCCGCGCGCAGCACCCGCCACGCATCCTGCTGCTCTATGGCTCGCTGCGCGAACGCTCCTACAGCCGCCTGCTGGTGGAGGAGGCGGAGCGCCTGCTGCGCCTGATGGGGGCGGAGACCCGCATCTTCGACCCGCGCGACCTGCCGGTGGCCAATAGCGTGCCGAAGGACCACCCGAAGGTGCGGGAGCTGCGCGAGCTCTCCCTCTGGTCCGAGGGCCAGGTCTGGTGCAGCCCGGAAGTGCATGGCGCCATCACCGGGGTCTTCAAGAACCAGATCGACTGGCTGCCGCTCTCGGATGGCGCGGTCCGCCCGACCCAGGGCCGCACCCTGGCGGTGATGCAGGTCTCCGGCGGCTCGCAGAGCTTCAATGCCGTCAATACGCTGCGCCTGCTGGGACGCTGGATGCGGATGGTCACCATCCCCAACCAGTCCAGCGTGCCCAAGGCCTATGAGCAGTTCGACGAGGCCGGACGGATGCTGCCCGGCCCGCTCTATGACCGCGTGGTGGATGTGATGGAGGAGCTGCTGCGCTTCACTTGGCTGCTGCGCGACCGCGCCGACTACCTGGTGGACCGCTATAGCGAGCGGAAGGCCGCCTTCAGGCTGCCGGACGCGCTGTGAGAGAACGGGGTTCCGCCAGCTCCGGCGGAATCCCGTTCGCCTGCCGGGTCAGGCGGCCAGGGCTTCGTCCGCCGGGCCGAAGAACTCGTAGCGGATGCGCGCCGCCGGCACGCCCAGCCGTGTCAGGCCCTCGACGAAAAGCCGCAGGAAGGGGCGCGGCCCGCAGAGGTAGTAATCCGCCTCCGCCACCGGCGTATTCGCCTTCAGCCAGTCCAGAGTGATCCGCCCCTCCACGTCATAGTCGTGGCCCTTCCGGTCTCCGGGTCACGGCGATCCGGCCGCCGGAAGCCGCCGCCAGCGCACGGGCTTCGGCGCCCAACGCATGGGTCGCGCCGGACTGCGTGCCATGGACGAAATGGATGGGCGCCGCCTCCGGCATGGCCGCCGCGGCCTGCATCATGCTCATCAGCGGGGTCTGGCCGACGCCGCCGCTCAGCAGCACCAGCGGCCGCTCGGGCCGGCTGGCCAGGAAGAACTCGCCGGCCGGCGCCGCCACCTTCAGCACCGCGCCCGGCCGCACTGGCCGCCTTCATGGCGGTGCTGGACAGCAGGACCCTGGCCGACCTGCTGGCGCAGGACAGCGCGACCCTGGCCCTGCGCCTCGGCCTCACCCCGCCCGATGTCCCGCCGCGCATCACCATCGGCGGGACTGCCGGCTGACGCGGGCTGGCTAGATCACCAGCCCCCCGTTCACATGCAGCACCTGCCCCGTGACATAGCCGGCGGCGGGCGAAGCCAGGAAGGCGATGGCCGCCGCCACCTCCTCCGGCAGTCCGATCCGCCCGAGCGGGATGCGGGAAAGCATGGCCTGCCGCGCCGCCTCGTCCACCGCCGCATGGGCCTGGGCATCCTTGCGGATATAGCCGGGGGAGACGGCATTCACCGTCACCGCCGGCGCCCATTCCACCGCCAGCGATTTCACCAGCGCTTCCACCCCCGCCTTGGCGGCCGCCGTGGCGGGGAACAGCGTCGAATCCGGCCGGAAGCTGTGCGCGACGAAGGAGGAGACGGCGACGAAGCGCGGCGCCTCCCCCCGCGCCAGCAGCGGCCCCGCCGCCCGCGCCAGCCGCAGCAGCGCCCAGAGCACCGTGTCCTGCGTGCGGGCGAAGCCCTCATCCGTCAGGCTCATCACCGGCGTGCGGTCAGCGAAGCCGGCATTGGAGACGACGACATCCAGCCCGCCCAGCGCCCCGGCGGCCTGCTCCACCAGCGCCTCGGCCGCGCCGGGCCGCGCCAGGTCGGACAGCAGCACATGCGCCTCCGCCCCCGCCTCCCGCGCCGCGGCGGCGACGCGCTCGGCACCTTCCCGGTTGCCGCGGGCATGGACGGCCAGCCGCACTCCCGGCGCCGCCAGCGCCCGGCATGTGGCGGCGCCGATGCCGCTCGAACCGCCCGTCACCAAGATCGCCCGTCCCGCCATGCCCCGCTCCCGCGCCTGTTCCCCGGCAGGATAGGCTGGCTGCCTTGCGCCCCCAAGTGGCCCCGCCCATGCTGCCGCGCCGGGCCCAAAGCCGGCCCAGCGCAAGAATCGCAGGAGGAGACAAGCGGATGCTGACAGTGCTGGAGCCGGAACGGCTCTACCCCGATACCGCCGAGGAACAGCGCATCCTGGGCCCGGATGTGCGGGTGCTGCATGGCGGCGGCGAAGGCTCCATCGCCCAGCTGCCCGATGAGGTCTGCGCCGAGGTGGACGGGCTGTTCGTCTTCCGCAACTGGCTGAGCGCCGCCGATATCGCCCGCTTCCCGAAGCTCAGGGTCGTGGTCCGCATGGGCGTCGGCTACGACCGGCTGGACCGCGCCGCCCTGGCCGCGCGCGGCGTGAAGGTCTGCAACGTGCCGGATTACGGCACCACCGAGGTCGCGGACCACGCCATCACCCTGGCGCTGGCGCTGCGGCGCGGCATCACGATGCATCACGACCTGCAGCGGGCCGATCCGCCGGCCCCCTGGGCCTATGTCGCCACCCCCATCCACCAGCGGATGGGCGACCAGACCTACGGCATCCTCGGCCTCGGCCGCATCGGCACCGCCGTCGCGCTGCGCGCCAAGGCCTTCGGCTGCCGCGTGGTCTTCCATGACCCCTATCTGCCCAATGGCGTGGAACGCGCCCTCGGGATCGAGCGGGCGCGGACGAAGGAGGAGCTGCTGGCCCGCTCCAACATCCTCTCCCTGCATGCGCCGCTGACGCGCAACACCCGCGGCCTCGTGGGGGAGAAGGAGCTGCGGACCCTGCCGGCCGGCGCCGTGGTGGTGAACACCGCCCGCGGTCCGATGCTGGATATCGAAGCCCTTTATAATGTGCTGCGTGACGGCCACCTGGCGGCGGCGGGGCTGGATGTCATCCCGGACGAGCCGCCGGTCGAGCCCATTCCCCGCCTGCTGGCGGCCTACCGGGCGCGCGAGGCCTGGCTGGAAGGGCGCCTGATCATCACCCCCCACAGCGCCTTCTACACGCCGCAGGCCTATGGCGACATCCGCACCAAGAGCGCCGAGACCATGCGGGACGTGTTGCTGGAAGGAGTTGGCAGCAATGTGATCACGCCAGAGATGGATTGACGAAATGCAATTATTTCGCATCCGGAGTTTTCCAACGTTACGAAAAGCTACTGGCACTACAGGATATTTTTACGCGTAAGGAAAAAAACCGCCCTTCCACACCTCATCTCTGGCCCCCTGCCCGCCTACACGCTCCGGTAGATGTGTTCGCATGTGCAGCATGTTATGTGCGACTAGGCTTCGGCTTACGGATTTTTTACGTGTAGCCCGTCTGGTGGCGGCTGGGAGTGAATGGAGGATAGCGGTGCATGTGATCCTCGACGTATCCCGGCTTCTGATATGTGGATGGCGTCAGACTCCCTCGGGTATCGACCGGGTGGAGCTGGCTTATGCGCGGCGCTGGCTCCAGGTCCCCGTCAGGGATCGCAGCTTCGTCGCGCAGGACCTGCGGGGCGGCTTCGCCCTGCTGCCGCCCGGGCTGGTGGCGGAGCTGACCGCCGCCCTCTCCGCCGCATGGTCGGGCAGCGCGGGGCACCAGGATGCCGCGCGCCAGGCCCGGCGCCTGGGCATCCAGGCCCGTGGACGCCTGCTGCTCGGCCTCGGGCGGCGGGAACTGGGGCGGCTGCTCGGCGGCGGTCGGCGCCTCGTCTTCCTGCTGGTCTCCCACCGCTCGCTCGAGCGGCGCGAGCCGATCGAGGCCATGCGCCAGGCCGGCGCGGCCTTCGTGCCGCTGATCCACGACATCATTCCCGTCACGCACCCGGAATATGCCCGCCCCGGCCATGCCGAGACGCACCGGTGCCGCATGGCCAATACGGGTGCGCTGGCCGACGGCATCATCGTCAATTCGGCGGCGACGGCGCAGGCGCTGCTCCCCTTCCTGACCAAGCGCAGCCCCGCGCCGCCGATCCTGGCGGCGCCGCTGGGCATCGAGGCCGTGCCTGCCCCGCCCACCACGCCCATGGTCAACGGGCGCCCCTATTTCGTCACCCTCGGCACCATCGAGCCGCGCAAGAACCACCTGCTGCTGCTGCATCTCTGGCGCGACCTGGCCAAGCTCGGCCTGCCGGCCCAGGCCATGCCCCGGCTGGTCATCGTCGGGAAGCGTGGCTGGGAGAACGAGAATGTCATCGACATCCTCGAGCGCTGCACGGCGCTGGAAGGCGTGGTCGAGGAAGCCGGGCAGTTGCCGGACCGCGAGGTCACGGCGCTGATGCGCGGCGCCCGCGCCCTGCTCTTCCCCTCCTTCGCCGAGGGATATGGCCTGCCGCTGGCCGAGGCCCTGGCCCTGCGCGTGCCCGTCGTCTGCTCCGACCTGCCGGCCCTGCGCGAGGTGGGCGAGGAGGTGCCGGACTACCTGGACCCGCTGGACGGCTCCGCCTGGCGCGCGGCCGTGCAGGACTATGCCCAGTCCGGCAGCCCGCGCCGGGCAGCGCAGATGGCAAGGATGGCCACCTGGCGGGCACCCGGATGGGACGAGCACTTCGCCCAGGTGGACGATCTTCTGGCCCATGTGGCCGAGCCGGAGCGTCATGCCGCGCCACGGTCCGGCCGCTCCGGGCAGGTCCCCCTGCCCGCCCCCCAGCAGCGTCCCACGGCACGACCCGCCGCCCTCGGCCCGGGTCTGGCCGCCTTCCGGGATACCGTGTCATGAGCGGCACTTGGCATCCCGGCCTTACTGGCTGGTTTCTCCAGGACCGTTGAATGGTTGGAATGCAGGACGGAAAGTCTCCCCGCGGTCGTCGCCGCCCGAGGACCATGACTGGCGCGCCCCGGGCCGAGCCGGTCGCCATCGTCGGCGCGGCCTGCCGGCTGCCCGGTGCCCCGGACCTCGAGGCCTTCTGGCGGCTCCTGGTCTCCGGCACTGATGCTGTCGGCACCCTGCCGGCCGACCGCTTCACGCAACAGGCCTACCTGCACCCCCGCAAGGGTGAGCCGGGGCGGAGCTATTCCTTCGCCGCCGGCCATCTGGGCGATATCAGCGGCTTCGACGCCCCCGCCTTCGGCCTCTCCCCGCGTGAGGCGGCGGAGATGGACCCGCAGCAGCGCCTGCTGCTGGAAGTGGCATCCGAGGCGGTGGAGGATGCCGGCTGGCCGGCCTCGCGCCTGGCCGGGCGGCCGGTGGGCGCCTTCGTCGGCGGCTCCTCGACCGATTACGCGGAGCTGCGGCTGGGCGATTCGGCGGGGGCCGACCGGTATTTCATGACCGGCAACACGCTGTCGATCCTCTCCAACCGCCTGACCAACGTCTTCGACCTGCGCGGCGCCGGGCAGACGGTGGATACCGCCTGCTCCTCCTCCCTGGTCGCGCTGCACCTGGCGGTGCAGGCCATGCGCGCCGGGCAGATCGAGGCGGCGCTGGTGGGCGGCGTGCAGCTGCTGCTCTCCCCCTTCGCCTTCGCCGGCTTCTCCCGCGCCGGCATGCTCTCCGCCCGCGGCCGCTGCCAGGCCTTCGACGCGGCGGCGGATGGCTATGTGCGCGGGGAGGGCGCGGGCGTGCTGGTGCTCAAGCCCCTCTCCGCCGCCCTGGCGGATGGGGACCGCGTGCGCGGCGTCATCCTCGGCAGCGGCACCAATGCCGCCGGCCGCACCATCGGCCTCTCCCTGCCGAACCGCGAGGCCCAGGCCACGCTGCTGGCGCGGGTGCTGGCGGAAGCCGGCGCCCAGCCCAGGGATATCGCCTATTTCGAGGCGCATGGCACGGGCACCCAGGCCGGCGACCCGGCCGAGACCTGGGCCATCGGTACCGCCCTGGCGCGCGACCGCGCCGAGCCGCTGCCGGTCGGCTCGGTCAAGACGAATATCGGCCATCTGGAGCCGGCCTCCGGCATCGCCGGGCTGCTGAAGGCCATGCTGGTGCTGGAGCGCGGCACCGTGCCGCCCAACCTGCATTTCAACAGCCCCAACCCGAATATCGACTTCGCCGGGCTGAATATCCGCGTGCCGACCGTGCCGGAGCCGCTGGCGCTGCGCCCCGGCGCCATGGCCGGCATCAACAGCTTCGGTTTCGGCGGCACCAATGCCACCGTGCTGCTGGGCGCGGCACCCGCCCGCCCCGCCGTGGCCTCGAAGCAGGCCGATGGCGCCCTGCCGCCGCTGCTGCTCAGCGCGCATTCCGAGGGCGCGCTGAAGACCCTCGCCCGCCGCTGGCGGGATGTGCTGGCCACGCCCGAGGCCGCCGCCGATGCCCCCGCCCTGCTGCGCGGCGCCCTGCGCCACCGCGATCTCCGCCCCCACCGCCTGGCGCTGCGGGCGGAGAGCGCCTCCGCTCTCCAGGCGCTGATCGAATCCTGGCTCGCCGGCGGGCAGCCGCGGGGCGCCACGCGCGGCACCGCGCGCCCCCTGGCGGAAGGGCCGGTCGCCTTCGTCTTCTCCGGCAATGGCGCGCAGTTCGCCGGCATGGCGAAGGAGGCGATGGCGCATAACCCCTTCTTCCGCGCCACCGTCGAGGAAGCCGACGCGGTGCTGGCGCCGCTCACCGGCTGGTCCGGCGCGAAGCTGCTGGCCGAGGGCGTGACGGAGGAGGTGCTGGAAGGCACCGATTACGCCCAGCCGCTGCTCTTCCTCGTGCAGCTCGGCGTCGTCGCGGCGCTGGAACGGCAGGGGCTGCGCCCCGGCCTCTGCCTCGGCCACTCGGTCGGCGAGGTCGCTGCGGCCTGCACCGCCGGCATCCTGACGCTGCCGCAGGCGGCGCGGCTGGTGGTCGCCCGCTCCCGCGCCCAACACATGACGCGCGGCCAGGGCCGCATGGCCGCCATCGGCGCCGGCCCGGATGCCGCCGCCCCCCTGCTGGCCGAGGCCGGCATGGACGAGTCCGGCTGGGCGCCCGAGATCGCCGCCTTCAACGCGCCGGATTCCATCACCGTCGCCGGCCCCCTGGGCCCGGTGACGAAGCTGGTGGAACTGGCCAAGGCGCGGCGCATCCCGGCGGTGCTGCTGGGCCTCGACTATGCCTTCCATTCCGCTGCCATGGAGCCGGTGCGGCAATCGCTGGCGGCCGAGCTGAAGGGGCTCTCCCCCAGCCAGGGCCGGTTGCTCTTCCTCTCCTCCGTCACCGGCACGCTGGTGCCGGGGCTGGACCTCGATGCCGGCTACTGGTGGCGCAACCTGCGCGCGCCCGTGCGCTTCCAGGCGGCGGCGCAGGCGGCGGTGGATGCGGGCGCGCGGCTCTTCATCGAGATCGGCCCGAACCCGGTGCTACAATCCTACCTGCGCGACAGCCTGCGTGCGGCGGAGGCCGAGGCGCCGGTGATGCCCAGCCTCTCCCGCAGGGACGGCGCGGGCGACCCCTTCCCCGCCATGATGGACCGCGCCTTCGCGCAGGGCGCCGACCCGCGCGGCGCCGCCATCTGGGCCGGGCCGTCGCGGCGCGACGGCCTGCCCGCCACGCCCTTCGACCGGCGGAGCCACTGGTTCGCCTCCACCCCCGAGTCCATCCGGCTGACCGACCCGCTGCTGGACCACCCGCTGCTGGGCTTCCGCCAGGGCAACGATCTCGGCCGCTGGTCGCGCCTGCTCGACAGCGCGCTCGAGCCCTGGCTGGCCGACCATGCCCTGGCGGGCGAGGCCGTGCTGCCCGCCGCCGGCATGGCCGAGATGGCCCTGGCCGCCGCCGCCGCCCAATGGCCCGACGCCCCGGTGCTGGAGCTGCGCGAGTTGCAGTTGCTGCGTACCCTGCCGGTGCCGCAGGACAGCGCGCGTGAGGTCCGCTTCACGCTGGAGACGGAGAACGGCCTCTTCCGCATCGAGAGCCGTCCGCGCCTTTCCGCCGAGGCCTGGACGCTGCATGCCCGCGGACAGGTGGGCGCCGCCACCCTGGCGGCCCTGCCAGATTCGCCGCTGGCCGGCCTGCCGGAGAGCGAGGACCCCGCCGCCATGGTGGTCACGGGCGAGCAGCTGCAGGCCACCGCCCGCCGCTTCGGCCTGGATTACGGCCCCGCCTTCCGCCCGGTACGGGAGATCCGCATCGCCGCCAGCGGCGATGCCGCCCTGGCGCGGCTGGCCCTGCCCGAGGAAGCCCCGGGCGACGATGCCTTCCTGCTGCATCCCGTTCGGCTGGACGGCGCCCTGCAGGGGCTGCTGGAACTGATGGCGCATGATGGCGCGCAGGATGGCCGCGCCATGGTGCCCGTGCGCTTCGGCCGGCTGGTGCTGCGGCGGGGCGGTGCCGCGCCGGTACGGGCGGAGCTGGCGGTGACGCATCGCGGCCAGCGCTCCGGCCGCTGCTCCCTGGCGCTGCGCGACGGTGCCGGGCAGATGGTGGCCTGGCTGGACGATGCCTGGATGCAGGGTATCCGCCTGGGCCAGCGCCGCCCGGCCGCGGATTCCACCTTCCGCGTGGCGGAGCAGCCGGCGCTGGGCGCGCCGGAGGCCGGTGCGGCCCCGCCCCTGGACGATGGGGTCAAGGCCGCCCTGGCGCGCGATGCCGACCTGGAACTGGCCGAGCCTGGCATGCTGCTGGAAGGCCATGTGATCGCCAGCGCCCATGCCGCGCTGCTGGCCAGGGCGGGCGCCGATGCGTTGCTGCCGGCCGCCGGCCTCTCCCCCTATGCCCGCGCCCTGCTGCATGCCCTGAGCGAGGATGGGCTGGCCGAGGCCACGCCCGAGGGCTGGCGCCTGCTGCCCGGCGAGGAACTGCCGGCCGCCGAGGGCATCTGGCAGGCCGTGCTGGCCGAATCCCCCACCCTGGCGCATGAGCTGGCCTGGCTGGCCCTGGCCGCCGAGCGCCTGCCCGCCGCCTTGGACGGCCAGCCGCAGCCCGAGGCGCCGCCCGCGCCCGAGGCAGCCGGCTTCGCCCGCCTGGCCGGGGTGATGGCCGAGGCCGCCGCCCGCATCGCCGCCGCCTGGCCGATGGAGCGCCCGCTGCGCGTGCTGGAAGTGGGCGCCCAGGGTGGCCCGCTGACCCGTGCCCTGCTGGCGGCGCTGGAGCGCAGCGGCCGCCAGATCCGCTACACCGCCACAGCCCCGGCCGGCGATACCCGCGCCGCCGCCATCCCGCCGCATGGGGAGAGGGTCACATTCTCCTTCGCCGCCTGGGACGGCGGCACCGCCCTGCCCGGCCCGGCGGATCTGGTGGTCGGCCTGGCCGCCGCCGCCCGCGCCCGGCTGGGCGAGGGGCTGCTGCCGGCCGTCGCGGCCGCCCTGGCCCCTGGTGGCAGCCTGCTGCTGGCCGAGCCCCTGCCCGGCCGCGCCTGGATCTTCGCCCATGGGCAGGAAGAAGGCTTCTGGGATGGCCGCGGCCCCGGCGGCGCCCTGCTGCCGGACCAGGAAGCCTGGGAATCCGCCTTCCAGGCCGAGGGCACCCCCTGGGAGGACGCGCGGCTGCACCCGCTGGGCGCCGCGCCCTGGCCCGCCCTGCTGCTCGCCGCCCGCCGCACGGCCCGCGCCGAGGCGGAGGCCGCCGCCCCCACCGCGACCGCCACATTCCGCCTCTTCGCCGACGAGGATGCCGCGCCGCTGGCCGAGGCCCTGGCGGAAGCGCTGGAAGCCGCGGGCATGAACATCACCCACGCCGCGCTGGCCGAGGCCGGGGCGCAGCCCCCGCGCGCCCTCTCCGGCGCGCAGGTGGTGGTGCTGGCAGCGCCCCAGGCCCCCGGCCTCGCCGCCACCCTGGCGCAAATCACCGCTCTGGCCGAGGCCGCCCGTGGCGCCGCCGCCGGCTTCACCCTGGTGGCGCCGGGCGGCGATGCCGCGCCGGAAGCCGCGGCCTGCATCGGCCTGGGCCGCGTGCTGGCCAATGAGATGCCGGAGCTGAAACTGCGCCGCATCACCCTCGACGCTGCCGTGGCCGAGGCCGCCGCCCGCCTGCTGCCGGAGCTGCTGGGCACGGCGCCGGAGCCGGAGCCCGAGCTGCGCCTGACCAGGACTGCCCGGCTGGTGCCGCGCGTGGTGCCCGGCCTCTCCCCGGCCTCGCCGCATCTCGCCGGGGATGGCGGCGCGCGCCGTCTGGCAATCCGCCAGCCCGGCCAGCTCGGCAGCCTGGAATGGGAGCCGATGCCGGCGCTGGAGAACGGCCCGGAGGATGTGGTGGTGCGGGTGGAAGCCTGCGGCCTGAACTTCCGCGACCTGATGTGGGCCCAGGGCCTGCTGCCCGAGGAAGCGCTGATGGACGGCTTCGCCGGCCCCAGCCTGGGCATGGAGATGGCGGGCGTGGTCGAATCCGCCCCCGCCGGCAGCGGCTTCGCGGCGGGGGACCGCGTCTTCGGCGTCGCCCCGGCCGCCCTGGCCAGCCGCGCCCGCACCCGGCCCCAGGCCATCGCGCATCTGCCGGAGGGGCTGGATTTCGCCGCCGCCGCCACCGTGCCCGTGGCCTTCCTGACGGCGGTCTATGCGCTGGAAACCTGCGCCAACCTCCAGCCCGGAGAGACGGTGCTGGTGCATGGCGGCGCGGGGGCCGTGGGCCTCGCCGCGCTGCAGGTGGCGCGGGCGGCCGGGGCGCGCGTGGCCGCCACCGCCGGCAGCCCGGCCAAGCGCGCCTTCCTGCGCGCCGCGGGGGCCGAGCTGGTGCTCGATTCCCGCGACCCCGGCTTCGCCGACCAGCTGCGCGCCGCATGGCCGGAAGGTGTGGACGTCGTGCTGAACAGCCTGGCCGGCACCGCCATGGAACGCAGCCTGGAGCTGACAAAGCCCTTCGGCCGCTTCATCGAGCTGGGCAAGCGCGACTTCTTCGAGAATACCCGCGTCGGCCTGCGCCCCTGGCGCCGCAACCTCACCTATTTCGGCGTGGATGTGGACCAGCTGCCCAAGGCGCGGCCCGACCTGGCCCAGGGCCTGCTGCGGCGGATCGCGCAGCGGCTGGCCGAGGGCGCGCTGCACCCGCTGCCGCATGCCGTGCGCGGCCCGGCGGAGGCCGAGGCCGCCTTCCGCACCCTCCAGGCCAGCGCGCAGATCGGCAAGCTGGTGCTGACACCGCCCGCCGCCAGGGCCACGGCCACCACCGCCCCGGCAGCCTGGACCCCGCCGGAGGGCACGATCCTCGTGGTCGGCGGCACCCAGGGCTTCGGCTTCGAATGCGCCAAGTGGCTGGCGGCGAATGGCGCCACGCGGCTGGCCCTGCTCTCCCGCCGCGGCGGCACCGCGCCGGGGGCCGAGGCCGCGGTGCGCGCCCTGGCCGCGCTGGGCGCCGCTGCCACCGTGCATGCGGCCGATGCCGCCGATGCCCGGGCGCTGGAGGCCGCGCTGCGCGAGATCCGCGCCGAGGGGCCGAAGCTGGTCGGCGTGGTGCATGCCGCCGCCGTCTTCGACGATGGCGCGGCCAGTACCATGGATGCCAGGCGCTTCGCCCGCGTGCTGGCACCCAAGCTGGACGCGGCGCTGAACCTGGACCGGCTGACGCGGCGGGACCCGCTGGCGCTGTTCCTGCTCTTCTCCTCCGCCACCACGGCCATGGGGAATCCGGGGCAGGCCAACTACGTCGCCGCCAATGCGGCGCTGGAGGCTCTGGCGCGCCGCCGCCGGGCGGAAGGGCTGCCGGCGCTGGCCGTCGGCTGGGGGCCGATCGCCGATGCCGGCGTACTGGCCGAGAATGCCTCCACCGCCGAGACCCTGGCCCGCCGCCTGGGCGTGGAATCCATGACGGCCACCGAATCCCTGAACGCCCTGCCGGCCCTGCTGGCGAGCGGCGCCCCGGTGCTCTCCCTGGCGCGCATCGGCTGGCGGCAGGCCGGCATGGCCCTGCCGATCCTGGAAGAGCCGCTGTTCGACGCCGTGCGCGGCCAGCGGGAGGTGAGCGCCGAGGGCGGTGACCTGCGCGCCCGCCTGCTGGAGATGCCGCCCGAGGAGGCCCGCGCCCTGCTGCGGCAACTGGTGCGGGAGGAGGCCGGCCGCATCCTGCGCCTGCCGCCCGAGGCCATCCCCACCGATGCCCCTGTGGCCGGGATGGGGCTGGACAGCCTGGGCGGGCTGGAACTACGCGGCGCGCTGGAACAACGCCTCGGCATGTCCGTGCCGCTGGCTTCCGTGACTGAGGACCTGACCATCGACCTGCTGGCCCGCCGCCTGTCGGACGGACTTTCCGGTGGCAGGGTGGAGGAAACCGTGGCCGATATGGTCGAGCAGTTCGAACCCAGCCAACCCGCTGCCCCGCAACCCCCGGCCGAGGCCGCCGAATGAGCGGCGGCCTGTCCGCCACGGCCCGTCTCGCCCTGCTCGCCCGGCTGTCGAAGCGTCGCAGCGCCGAGGAATCGGCGCCGCGCCCCGATGCCGGTTCGGCACGGGATTTCTCCACGCTGCCGGGGATGCGCGACTATGGGCTGCTGCGCACCGCCCTCGCCTCGCTGAACCTGCCAAGCCCGCTGTTCCAGCGCCATGAGGGGCTGGCCGGTGCCCATAGCCGGGTGGATGGGCGGGATGTCGTCAATTTCGCCAGCTACAACTACCTCGGCCTGAATGGCGACCCGCGCGTGCAGGCGGCGGCCAAGGCGGCGATCGACCGCTATGGCGTCAGCGTCTCCGGCGCCCGCATCACGGCCGGCGAACGCGACCTGCACCATGAACTGGAAGCGGCGCTGGCCGAATGGCATGGGGCGGAGGCCGCACTGACCTTCGTCTCCGGCCACGCCACCAATGTCACGACCATCGGCCACCTGATGGGCCCGCGCGACGTGGTGGTGCATGACGCCGCCATCCATAATTCCTGCACCGAGGGCGTGCGGCTCTCCGGTGCCCGGCGCGTGCCCTTCGCCCATAACGACATGGCCGCCGCCGAGAAGGAAATGGCCCGCGCCCGCCGTGGCGCGAGCCGCGCGATGCTGCTGCTGGAAGGCCATTACTCGATGGATGGCGACTGCCCCGACCTCGCCACCGCCGTCGAGATGGCGCGGCGCCACGATGCCTGGCTGATGGTGGACGAGGCGCATAGCCTGGGCGTGCTGGGCGCGACCGGACATGGCGTGGCCGAGGCCCAGGGCGTCGATCCCGCCGGCGTCGATCTCTGGATGGGAACGCTCTCCAAGACGCTCTCGGCCTCCGGCGGCTATATCGCGGCGCGGCGGGACGTGATCGACTGGCTGCGTCATACCGCGCCCGGCAGCGTCTATTCCGTGGGCCTGGCGCCGCCGCTGGCCGCCGCCGCGCTGGAATCGCTCCGCATCCTGAAGGCCGAGCCGGAGCGCGTGGCGCGCCTCCAGGCCAATGGCCGCCGCCTGCGCGACCTGTTCCGCGAGCGTGGCTTCGACACCGGCGGCAGCATCGGCGCCGCCATCGTGCCGGTCATCATCGGCTCCTCCATCCGCGCGGCACGGCTCTCCCACGCCATGCTGGACCGGGGCGTCGCGCCGCAGATCGTCACTTTCCCGGCGGTGCCGGAACAGTCGGCGCGGCTGCGCTTCTTCGTCTGCGCCGACCATACCGAGGCCGACCTGCTGCACGCCGCCGAGATGCTGGCCGAGGCCTCCGCCAGCCTCGGCGCCGTGGAGTCTCTGCCCGGCTTCCGCTGAGGGCGGAGATGCGGATCGCCCTCTTCACGATGGACAGCGCCATCAGCGCCGAGGCGGTGCTGGCCCTGGCCCGGAGCCTGGACGGGCAGATCGTGCTGATCGGACGTTCCGATCCCTATCGCCCGGCGGCGGGCGGCGGGCTGGGGCAGCTCCGCCGCCACTGGCGCCGATCGGGCTGGCGCATCCTGCCCTTCCTGCTGCTGAGCTACGTCCTGCCCCAGGCGCTGGGCCGGCTGCGGCGCGCCTGCGGCGGCGGTGCCCTGAGCCAATGGGCGCAGGCGCAGCGCATCCCGCTGCTGGAAGTGGCGGAGGTCAACGGAGAGGCCACGCGCCAGGCGCTGCGGGCGGCGCGGCCGGACCTCATCCTCTCCTTCCATTTCGACCAGATCTTCGATGACGCCGTGCTGGCCGTGGCGCCGATGGGCGGCATCAACCTGCACCCGGCACTGCTGCCACGCCATCGTGGCCCGCTGCCCACCTTCTGGGCCATGCTGGAGGAACCGCCGGCCTTCGGTGTCACGCTGCACCGGATCGCCGCGCGTATCGATGCCGGCACCATCCTGGCCCGCCGCGCCGTACCGCTGCCGCCCGGCACCAGCGCCGCCACCGCCGCCCGGCTGCTGCACGAGGAAGGCGTCGCCCTGGTCCGCTCCGCCATCGCCGCCCTGGCCCGCGGCAGCCCCCTGCCCGAACAGAACCCGGAACCCCTGCCCTATTGCCCCTTTCCCCCCACCGCGCTCCTGCGGTCGGCGGCACGGCGCGGGCGGCATCTGGTCGGCTGGGCGGATCTGTCCGCGGCACTCACCGCGCCGACCGGTTAAATCTCAGGCGTTACGACCCAAGCGGATTGACAGTGCTGACGAGAGAAGGTTTGCCATGACGATCCATGCCCCCCGGTGAATCACCCGCGCGGAAGCGCTTCCTCTTCCTGCAGGGACCGATCAGCCCATTCTTCCAGGAAGTGGGCGCGGGGCTGCGCGCGCTCGGGCATGTGGTGCACCGCATCAACCTGCACCTGGGGGACAGGCTCTTCTGGCGCATTCCCGGCGCCACGAACTTCCGCGGCCGCCCCACGGAATGGCCGGATTTCATCGGCCGTTTCCTGGACGAGAAGCGCATCACCCATCTGGTGCTGCTGGGCGAGCAGCGGCCCTACCACAAGCTCGCCATCGCCGCCGCCGCCGAGCGCGGGGTGGAGGTGGTGGTCACCGATCTCGGCTATATCCGCCCGGACTGGATCGTGATGGAGCGCGACGGGCTGAACGCCTCCAGCCGCTTCACGCGCGACCCGCAGACCATCGTGCGGCTGGGCGCCGCGCTGCCGCCGCCGGACCTTGTGGTACGCCACCACGATGATTTCCGCACCCAGGCGGTCCTGGACGTGGTCTACAACATCGCCGGCATCATGCCCTGGCCCTTCCCGCATTATCGCGGCCACCAGATCTACAATCCCCTGCCCTTCTATGCCGGGATCGTCCTGCGGCTGATGAAGCGCGGTTCGGAGAACCGGCAGGCCGACTGCATCCTGCAACGCCTCTCCGGCACCGGGCCGCTCTACCTCTTCGCCATGCAGATGGAGAACGACTTCTCCATCCGCGCCTATTCCCGCTACACCGACATGGATACGCCGCTGCGGGAGGTGGCGCTGAGCTTCGCCCACCACGCGCCGCCTGGCACGCATCTGCTGGTGAAGGCGCATCCGCTGGACCCCGGGCTGAAGAACTGGAGCCGGCGCGTCCAGCACATGGCGCGGGAAGCGGGGCTGGAAGGGCGGATGCACTACCTCGGCGGCGGCAATCTCGGCGCCATCGTCGAGCAGGTGCAGGGCGTGGTGACGGTGAACAGCACGGTGGGTCTGCGCGCCATCCTCGGCCAGACGCCCACCTTCGCGCTGGGGGAGGCGCTTTACCGCATCCCCGGCCTCGTCTTCAGCGGCACGCTGGACGAGTTCTGGACCCAGGGCGCCCCGCCCGACCCGGCACTGCGCGAGGGCTTCCTGCGCAGCATCGCGCATTCCCTGCATATCCGCGGCGTCTACCACGCGCGGGAGGGGCGTCAGGTCGCGGTGCATGGCGCCGTGCGCCGCCTGCATGAAGGCATCCTGAACCGTCCGGTACCAGAGGCGCTGGACCCGGAGACGGAAGGCGCGACGGCGGGTTTCTGGCCACCGAAGCGGGTGGTGCGGCAGAGCGCCTAGGGAAGGGGAGCGGCCTGCCCGCCCGGCCGCGCATGGCCCCCTCCCCCTGGGCGACATGCATGCGCCTATTCCATGGCGCGGCGGAATGTCAGCCTGAGATTCGGCGACAGAAAGCGCCTGACCGAGGACAGGCATTCGAATTCCGGCAGGGATGAGACCAGCTTCCAGGGCGACCAGAACAGGTTGTTATCCTGCTGGCGCAGCCGGCCGAAAAGCCTAGCATAGCCGTTCCGGAAACGCGGATGCAGCCAGTGGCAGAATGGCAGGCATGTGTCGTGGAACACGACCGGCGCGGCCTTGTTGGGCGTGGAGACCGTCAGATGGCGCCGGCTCACCCGCCCCAGGTCGCGCACCACCTCGGGGCGGTCGCTCACATGCTCAATGACCTCGATGCAATAGACGGCGTCGAAGCTCCGGTCGGGAAAGGGCAGCGCATCGACCGATGCCACCGCCCATTCGATCCGGTCCGCCACTCCCAGCACCGCCGCGATGGCGCGGGCCGCCACGACCCTGGGGCCGTTGAAGTCGACCGCCAGAATCCTGAAGTCGGTATTGAGCGCGAAGGCAATGGCCAACCAGCCGTAGCCAGTCCCGATATCGGCGACGCTTCTGACCTTCTCGGCGCTGAGTGTCAGGGGCCTGACGAATTCATCGACATAGAACCGGAAGATCCTGTTGAGATCCATCGCGGCGTAGTGGCTGTCCCGGAAATGGGGAATTGCCCGGATAGCCGTGATCTGCGCGGGCGAGAGAGACGAGACCAGGGGACGGTCCAGCAAGGCAGGCGAATGCATGAGGTCATTGCGTTTCCGGTTCTCCCGCCGGATTAGCGCAATTGTTTCTTATGCGCAATGATATGCCCTGCCCTTCCGCGAGGACATTGGCCATTTCCCGGAAGCCGGCGACGCATCCTGCCGCCGGCCCCGGTGCCCCTACAGACGGGCGCCGGAGGTGACGTAGGCCTGCTCGGCCGTGCGCTGCAGGTTGTCGTCCAGCACCCAGGCGGCCAGGAGGGCCAGCACCACGGCGGCCACGACACCACTGAGAAAAGCTTTCATGATCCGGCACTCCTCTTCGGCCAGCGGATGGCCCGGGCCGAAGCTATGGGGCCACCATGCCCTGGCGCAAGAGGGCTTCGGCCTCGGCCAGCTCCTCCGGCGTGTTGGCGTTGAAGAAAGGGTCGCGCGGCCGGTCCGGCCATTCCGCGCTGGCACAGCCGAAGCGGGCGGTCCAGCGGTCGATCTTGCGCTCATCGGCCAGCAGGGCCGCGCGCAGCTCCTCCCGCAGCGCGACAGGCCAGAGGCCCACCGGCGGATGCGTCCAACCCCCGGATTTCGCGCAGGCCATCGGCACCCCCGCCACCTCCCGCGCGCGGTGCAGCCGCGCCACCAGATCGGCGGGGATGAAGGGGGAATCCCCGGGGACGGAGACCACCCATTCCAGCCCCGGGCGGTGCGCGGCCGCCCAGTCCAGCGCCGCCAGCACCCCGGCCAGCGGCCCCGGGTAATCCGGCACCCCATCCGCCACCACCGGCAGGCCGAAGGGGCCGAAGCGCGCCGGGTCGCCATTGGCGTTCAGCAGCAGCGCCGTAACCTGCGGGCGCAGCCGCGCCAGCACATGCGCCAGCAACGGCCGCCCGCCGAGTTCGCGCAGCGGCTTGTCGCCGCCGCCCATCCGCCTTGCCAGCCCACCGGCCAGCACCACACCCAATGTCTCAGGACTGTTCGGCATCGCGGCTGTTCTTGCGCCAGTGGCGGGCGCTTTCCTCCTCGACATAGTGCAGGTCGGCATCGAAGACGATCCGCTCCTCCCCCGCCAGGGCGGTGAAGCGGCGGCCCTTGCAGCGGCCGATCAGCGTCAGCCCGACCTCCCGCGCCAGTTCCACGCCCCAGGCGGTGAAGCCGGAACGCGAGACCAGGATGGGAATGCCCATCCGCACCGCCTTGATCACCATCTCCGAGGTCAGGCGCCCCGTGGTGTAGAAAATCTTGTCGCCGCCATCGACAGCTTCGCGGAACATCCAGCCCGCGATCTTGTCCACCGCGTTATGGCGGCCGACATCCTCCATATAGACCACCGGCTGGTCCTGGAAGCAGAGCGCGCAGCCATGGATGGCGCCGGCCTCCAGATACAGCGTCGGCAGCGTATTGATCCGGTGCAGCAGGCGGTAGAGCCAGGAGGTGCGGATCTCGGCGGTGGCCGGCAGCCGCACCTGGGAGAAATTCTCCATCAGGTCGCCGAAGGCGGTGCCCTGGGCGCAGCCGGAGGTCAGCGTCTTTTTCCTGAGCTTCTGCTCGAAATCGGTGCGGCGCTCCGTCCGCACCACCACCACACCCAGATCCTCGTCATGGTCGATGGCGGTGACGCTGTCATCGGGCCGCAGCATGTTCTGGTTCAGCAGATAGCCCAGCGCCAGATCCTCGGGCCGGTCGGCGATCGTCATCATCGTCACGATCTCCTGCCCGTTGAGATAGAGGGTCAGCGGCCGCTCCACCGTCACGCTGACCTCGATGGGCGCGCCGGTCTGGTCGATGCCCGTGACGCGTCGCGTCAGCCGCGGGTCGGAAGGGTCGGGGCGCACGCGCAGCGCGGTGAGATCATCGGACATGGTACCGGCAGACATGGCGTGGCACAGCGCCTGCGGCAAGCATCGCCCGGCTTATGCGCGCGTCAGTTGCCAAACCGGGAATTCATGCCAAATCAATATCATGATCGCCCCGCCGCCCCTGGCGCAGCTTCGCCAAGCCCTGCCCCACCTGCCGCCCCGGCTGCAGGAGCTGGCGCGCTTCATCATCCAGCATGAATTCGACGCCGCGACCCGTCCGATGCGGGAACTGGCGGCGGCCTCCGGCGCCAACCCCGCCAGCTTCACGCGCCTGGCCCAGGCCATCGGCTATATCGGCTGGGATGCGATGCGGGACGCGCTGATCGAGCGGCGGGAGAAGACCGGCCGCCCCTTCTCCGCCCGGCTGCGCGACGTGGTACGGACGGCCGGCGACGACCGGATCACCAGCGCGGCCGAGCTGGCTGGTGCCTCCCTGGCCTCGGATGCCGCCGCCGTGGCCCAGTTGCAGGCCGACCCCATCGGCCCGGCCGCCGAGGCGCTGCACCGCGCGGAGCGCATCTGGACGGCGGGCTTCCGCTCCTGCCGCCTGGTGGCGCAGCTGCTGACCTATGAGTTCAGCATCTTCCTGCCCCGGATCGTGCAGCAGATCGGCGCCGAGCGGCCGGAGGACCTGGATCTCGGCGCATTGCAGCGGGGGGATGTCCTGCTGCTGGTCAGCATCGCCCCCTATACCCGCAACGCGCTGCTCGCGGCGCGGGCGGCGCGGGACGCCGGCTGCGTGCTGATAACGCTAACCGACGACGCCGGGGCGCCGGTAGCCAGGGACGCCGATCACCGCCTGGTCTTCGACATCGCCTCCCCCGGCTTCTTTCCCAGCCTGGCCGGGGCGGTGGCGACCGCCCAGGCGCTGGCCGCCGCCACCTTCCTGCTCTGCGGGGAAGTGGCAAGGGACCGGCTGCGGGAGGCGGAGGAGCGCACCGCCGCCCTCGCCCAGTATCTGCCGCAGGAGGAGCCCCAGGCCTGACGGGGCCCGAGGCTCCGGGCGCCCTCAGAACTCCAGCAGGTTCTCGCGGAAGGTGGCGTGGCCATAGGCCTTGCGGGTCAGCCCGCGCGCCTGCAAGGCCGGCACCAGCCCATCCGCCACCTCCGCCACCGTGCGGCGGGAGACATCGCCCATGGAGAAGAGGAAGCCGTCGCCACCGACCTCCTGCATCGCCTCCGCCATCTGCCCGGCGATGGAATCCACCGTGCCGCAGAGGTCGATCGAAAGCCCGGTGCCGCTGTAATCCGTGAAGGCCTGGCGCAGCGTCTTGCCGCCGGCGCTCATCTTCTTCAGCGTGTCCAGGTTCTGCTGGTGGCCATTGGTGCGGAGGGTCTCATCGATCGGCTTGTCGAGGTCCATGTTGCCGAAATCGATATTCGTGACCTTGCTGAAATGCGCCAGCCGCTGCGCGATCTTGCGATCCGCATCGGCGATACGCTGCCGCCGCCGCAGCTCCGCATGCTCCGCGCTCTCACCGATGATGGGATTGATCAGGAACAGCACCTTGATGGCATCGGGGTCGCGGCCCATGGCGGCGGCGCGGGCGCGCACATCGTTCCGGTAGGCCTTCATGGCCTCGATGCCCTTGGGGTTGGCCACGATGGTCTCGCCATGCGTCGCGGCGAACTGCCGCCCGCGCGGGGAGCCCCCGGCCTGCGCGATGACCGGCCGCCCCTGGATGCAGGGCCCTGAATTCAGCGGCCCGCGCGAGCTGTACCACTTCCCCTTGAAATCCACCGTATGGACCTTGGTGTGGTCCACCAGCATGCCGCTCTCACGGTCGGCGACGATGGCGCCAGGCTCCCAGGAATCCCAGAGCGCGTTGACGCAGGCCATGTATTCATCGGCCATGTCGTAGCGCAGGTCGTGTTCCGGCAGCCCGTCCAGCCCGTAGTTGCGCGCGGCCATGTCGCTGCTGCCGGTCACCATGTTCCAGCCTGCGCGCCCGCCCGAGACCTGGTCCAACGTCGCGATGATGCGCGCCAGCAGGTAGGGCGGATGCGTGAAGGTGGCGAGGGTGGTGGCGACGCCGATGCGCTGCGTGGCGGCGAAGAGCAGGGTCGCCACGATGGAAGGGTCCTGCCGCGGCACGGAGAGCCCGTTCCTCAGATAGATCTCCCGCGATCCGCCATAGGCCTCGCCCACATAGGAGCTGTCCTCGAGCAGGATGTAGTCGAAGCAGGCGCGCTCCAGCGCGCGGGCCATGTCGATGAACAGGCTGGGATACATCCAGTCCTGGCCGATATTGCCGGTCCAGGGCTCGCCCCAGGCCTGGACGCTGGAACCCTGAAGAAACCAGCCAAGATGAAAAGGTCGCGCAGCCATGAATCGTCTCCGGTCTGGCATGCGGTAGTGAGCATGCCGGCAAAGCCGCCACGGCGCTCTCTTCCCCGCTGGCCGGCGGTTCTCTGCCACCAGGCCCGGGTACTCTTCCCTATCGGCGCCAGCTTGGCAACGGCCGGGCCGGCATATCATGGCATCTGCGGCCCGCCAGATATTTCATAAATTTTTGTTCATGTATCCGCCATCATCCATGCGGACCTGCGGCGGAGGCTTCGCCAGATTTCAACGCCTCCGAACCATTCGCTCCATAATATCCTGAAATACCCAAACGAATTGACGAGGTTGAAGACAGGCCCTCGTCCCTTCCCGCTCATCCTCCCCCTTCTCCCGGTCCGGATTGCCTTCCCGTAATCTGGATGGCAATTTGCGAACGATTATCATTATCAGGTTGACCGATGACACGACGCCGCCTCCTGACCGCCTCCGCCTCCCGCTCCGCCCTGCTGGCGGGCCTCGCCATGACCTTCGCCCATCCCGTCCTGGCGCAGGAACCCATCCTGCTGCGGGAAGTCGTCATCACCGCGGAGCAGGAGTTGAAGCAGGCGCCTGGCGTCTCCGTCATCACGCAGGAGGATATCCGGCGCCTGCCGCCCGCCAACGACATCTCGGAAATCGTGCGGCAGATGCCGGGCGTGAACCTCACCGGCAATTCCTCCTCCGGCCAGTACGGCAACAACCGCCAGATCGACCTGCGCGGCATGGGGCCGGAGAACACGCTGATCCTGATCGACGGCAAGCCGGTCCGCAGCCGCAACGCCGTCCGCATGGGCCGCAGCGGGGAACGCAACACGCGCGGCGATTCCAACTGGGTGCCCGCCGAGGCGATCGAGCGCATCGAGGTCATCCGCGGCCCGGCCGCCGCGCGCTATGGCTCGGGCGCCGCGGGCGGCGTGGTGAACATCATCACCAAGGCGCCGACCGACGAGTTCTCTGGCTCCGTCACCGCCTATACCAACATCCCCGAGGATGGCCGCGAGGGTGACAGCCGCCGCCTGGGCTTCAACCTCGCCGGCCCGCTGGCAGAAGATCTCTCCTTCCGCCTCTACGGCAATATCGCCCGCACCGATGCCGACAGCCTGGACCTGAACCGGGATTTCGCCGCCTCCCCCGGCGCCGTACCGCCGGCCGGCCGGGAAGGCGTGAAGAATCGCGACATCAACGGCCTGCTGCGCTGGGACCTGACGCCGCAGCAGGTGCTGGAACTGGAACTCGGCTACAGCCGCCAGGGCAACATCTATGCCGGCGACCGCGCCGTCAGCAACGCCGGCACCGACCTGCTGGCCAGGCTGGCCAATGAGGGCGCCGAGACGAATGTGCTGGAGCGCTACTCCACCTCGCTGGCGCATCGCGGCGATTTCGGCTGGGCCGATACGCGCACGCTCTTCCTCTATGAAGGCACCATCAACAAGCGGCTGAACGAGGGCCTGGCCGGCAGCACCGAAGGCAGCATCAGTACCGAGGACGGCTTCTCCACAGCCACCCTCAACAACTATACCGCCAGCACCGAGATCAACATCCCGCTGGAGCTGCTGGCCTCGCAGCGCCTGACGCTGGGTGCCGAAGCCTTCATCGAGAACCTGAAGGACCCCTTCTCGGTCACGCAGAGCACCTCCCTCGGCGGCACCATCCCCGGCATCTCCGACGGCCCGCGCGACCCCAGCTCGCGCGCCGAGACCTTCTCCTTCTTCGCCGAGGACAATATCTACGCCACCCCCCGGCTGGTGCTGACGCCGGGCCTGCGCTTCGATCACCACAACGAGTTCGGCTCCAACTGGAGCCCCAGCCTGAACGCCTCCTACGAGCTGTTCGACGGCTTCTCGGTCAAGGGCGGCATCGCGCGCGCCTTCAAGGCGCCCAACCTCTACCAGTCCAATCCCAACTACATCTACTTCACCATGGGCAATGGCTGCCCCGCCAACTTCCCCAGCCTCGGCGCCGGCTGCTACGTGGTGGGCAACGAGGACCTGAAGGCCGAGACCAGCCTGAACAAGGAGATCGGCGTCTCCTACAACAATGGCGGCTTCAGCAGCAGTCTGACCTATTTCCACAACGACTACCGCGACAAGATCGTCGCCGGCGTCGTGCCGGTTGGCCTCGCCAGCCGCAGTGGCCGCGTCTTCCGCTGGGAGAATACGCCGGAGGCAGTGGTGCAAGGCCTGGAGGGCAACCTGCTGGTGCCGGTGACCGAGGATATCTCCTGGAACACCAACTTCACCTACATGATCGAGAGCAAGGACAAGGCCACCGGCCAGCCGCTCTCGCTCATCCCCGAATACACCATCAACAGCTCGGTCACCTGGCAGGCGAACGAGGACCTGTCCTTCACCGCGGGCCTGACGCATTACGGCAAGCAGGAGGCGCGTACCATCACCGGCACCGGCGCGGCTGCCTCGGGCGCGGAGCTGTGGGACCGCGATCCCTATTCGGTGGTGGATGTCAGCGCCAGCTGGACCTTCACGAAGAACACCCGCATCACCGCAGGCGTCAGCAACATCTTCAACGAGCAGCTGTTCCGCCAGGCCAATTCCTCCGGCGCGGGCGCCAATACCTATAACGAGCCAGGGCGCGCCTATTTCGTCAGCCTGACCGCCTTCTTCTGACGCGCCGGGCAGCGGCCGGGCGGCGGCACCGATGCGCGAGCCATGCCATCCCGCGCATCCAC
The DNA here is from genome assembly GCF_017654485.1 of Roseomonas marmotae. NCBI lineage: Bacteria > Pseudomonadati > Pseudomonadota > Alphaproteobacteria > Acetobacterales > Roseomonadaceae > Roseomonas > Roseomonas marmotae. The sequence goes on from NZ_CP061091.1 coordinate 59,077, forward strand.
GCCCGCCCGCCGAAGCCGGGCCTTTCCTGATCCGCGCGGCGTGGCCCCCCGCCATGCCGCGCCCCCCTTGCTCCGGACCACGCAGCATGACCGACGGCTATGTCGGCGACATCCCCTACCCCCCGTTCTTTCACCGGGAGATGGTGCCCGCCTGGATGGACGCGGTGCTGCGCGGACTGGGCCAGCCCTCGCCTGATTTCAGCGGCGCCTTCCGCTGGTGCGAGCTGGGATGCGGCGCCGGGCTGAATGCCCTGGTCGTCGCTGCCTGCCACCCGCGGGCGGAGATCCTGGCCTTCGATATCGACGCCACGCAGATCCGCCAAGCCCGCGCCATGGCCGAGGCCGCGGGGCTTCGCAACATCGCCTTTCACCAGGCCGGCTTCCGGGATCTCGCCGCCGCGCCGGATGGCCGCTTCGGCAGCTTCGACGTCATCGCCACGCATGGCGTGCTCTCCTGGGTCTCGGCGGCGCAGCGGCAGGCGATGCTGGCCTTCATCGCCCGCGCGCTGCGGCCGGGCGGCATCGCCTATGCCCATTACATGACGCATCCCGGCCTCTCCGCCGCCGCCGCCGCGCAGCCGCTGCTGCGCCGCCACGCCGCCACCCTGCCCGGCGATTCCGCACGGAAGGCGCAGGGCGCGCTCCAGTTCCTCTCCCGTTTGTCCGAGGCAGGCGCAGGCTACTTCATCGCCTATCCGCAGGAGCGGCAGCGGTTGCAGGCGGCGCTGCGGCAGGATGCGCGCGCCCTGGCGCATGAGCTGCTGCCGCTCCACTGGCAACCCTTCCACGTCACCCATGTGATGGAGCAATTCGCTGGTGCGGGTTGCCGCTATCTCGGCAGCGCCACGCCGACCGAGAATATCGACGCCGTCTGCCTGCCCGCCGCCACGCGGCCGCTGCTGGCCGGCATCGCCGATCCCGCCCTGGCCGAGACGGCGCGCGACATCGCCCGCAACCAGTCCTTCCGCCGCGACCTCTACGGGCGTGGCGACCAGCCCCTGCCGCCTGCACGGCACCTCCAGGCGCTGGGAGCCCTCGGGCTGGCGGCGCTGCCCGGCGCGCCGCGCGGCGGCGGCCTGCGCTTCGATACGCCCATCGGCCCCGTGCAGGGGGAGGCCGCGCTCTTCGGCCCGTTGTTGCAGGCGCTGGCGCGGGGCCCGCAGAGCATCGGGAACCTGTCCCGCCTGCCCGGCGCGCCCGCGCATCCGGCGCAGCTGAACCAGGCCGTGCAGATGCTGCTCTGGAGCGGCTGCGCCCATCCGCTGATGCGTGCCCTGCCGGACCCCGCCCCCGCCTGGGCGCTGAACCGCCGGCTGGCGGCCGCCGGGGCGGCGGGCTGGCTGGTGGCGCCGGCCCTGGGCACCGCCCTTCCCGCCACCGCGGCCGAGATGGCGGCGGCGCGGGTGGTGCTGGAACATCCCTCCGCCACCGGCGCCGTGCTGGCCGCCGCCATCCCTCCCGCGCTGCGCGAGGAAGCGGCGCGGTGGGAGCGGGAGCGGCGGTCCGCCTGGGTGGCGCTGGGGATGCTGCCGGGCTGAGCTAGCCCCGCCCCGCCATGGCCTTGTTCTCCAGCCGCGACATCAGCCGCACCAGCGGCCAGAGCAGCAGGAAATAGGCCACCGCTGCCGCCACGATGGGCGTGGCGTTGTAGGTGACGTTCTGCGCCTGCCGGGCCTGGAACAGCAATTCCGGCAGCGCCACCACGCTGGCGATGGAGGTCAGCTTCACCACCTCCACGGTGTTGCTGATCAGGTCCGGCATGACGTTGCGCACGGCCTGCGGCAGGATGACATAGGCGAGCGTCTGCCCCTGGCTCAGCCCGGTGGAGCGCGCGGCCTCCGCCTGCCCGCGCGGCACGCTGTCGATGCCGGCGCGCAGCACCTCGCCGTAATAGGCGCCGGTATTGAGGAAGAAGCCCACGGCCACCGCGCCCCAGGCGCCGATATCCAGCCCCGCGAAGGGCAGCCCGGCATAGAGGAAGACCAGCAGCACCAGCGGCGGAATGGCGCGGAACAGGTCCACCCAGCCCGCCGCCAGCAGCCGCACCCAGCGGAGGGGCGCGGTGGAGAGCAGCGCCAGGATGACGCCGCCGACCAGCCCCAGCGGCACCACCATGACCGCGAGCAGCAGCGTCTGCCACAGCCCCTGCCAGAGGATGGGCGAGGCCTCGCGAAGGATGTCGATATTCAGGAAGGCGTTGAGAAAATCGTCCATGTCGGCCTCAGCGCTTCCAGGCGAAACGGGATTCGACCCATCGGCCGAAGCCGACCACGGGGATGAACAGCACCAGATAGGCCAGCGCCCCCAGCATCAGCGGGGAGGGATTGGCCGAGAAGGACATGGCGCTCTGCGCCGCGCCCAGGATTTCAGAGACGCCGACGACCGAGCCCAGCGCCGTACCTTTGGTGATGGCGATGGTGCGGTTGGTCAGCGGCGGCACCGTCAGCCGCAGCGCCTGCGGCAGCACCACATGGCGCAGCGTCTGCGTGAAGGTCAGGCCGGTGGAGCGGGCGGCCTCCCACTGCCCCTTCTGCACGGAGGTCAGCCCCGCCCAGAAGATCTCCTCGGCGAAGGCCATCAGCACCAGGGTCAGCGACAGCCAGGTGGCCACGAAGCCGGAGATGCCGAGCCCCGCCGCCGGCAGGCCGAAGAATAGCAGCACGATGATGACCAGCGGCGGCAGCGCGCGGAACAGGTCCACCAGGAAGATGATCAGCCAGTTCAGCGGGCGGATGCCGAAGCTGCGCACCAGCGCCAGCAGCAGCCCCAGCGCCAGGCCGGAGACGACGATCAGCAGCGCCAGCACGACGGTCAGCAGGAAGCCCTGCACGATCATCGGCAGGTACTGCGCCATCACCTTCGCATTGAGGAAGGAGAAGGCGAAACTCTCGAAGCCGCCCATCCCCGTCAGTGCCGCTCGATCTGGCGAATGAAGGCTCGGGTGCGCTCATGCTCAGGCGCGCCGAAGATCCGCTCCGGCGGCCCTTCCTCCAGCTTCTCGCCATCCGCCATGAAGACCACGGTATCGGCGGCGGCGCGGGCGAAGGCCATCTCGTGGCTGACCACCACCATGGTCATCCCGCTCTCCCGCAATTCCCGCATCACGCTCAGCACGCCGCCCACCAGCTCCGGGTCCAGCGCGCTGGTCGGCTCGTCGAAGAGCATGACGCGCGGCTCCAGCGCGATGGCGCGGGCGATGGCCACGCGCTGCTGCTGCCCGCCCGAGAGCTGCGCGGGGAAATGGTCCATCCGCTCGCCCAGCCCCACGCGGTCCAGCGCGTGGCGCGCCGCTTCCTCCGCCGCCTCGCGCGGGCGGCCCAGCACCTTGCGCAGCGCGAGCGTCACGTTCTGCCGCGCCGTCATATGCGGGTAGAGGTTGAAGGACTGGAAGACCATGCCGATGCGCTGCCGCGCCTTGTTGATGTCGGTCCTCGGGCTCAGCAGGTCGATGCCATCGACGGTGATGGCGCCGTCATCCGGCGTCTCCAGCCGGTTCAGGCAGCGCAGCAGTGTGGATTTGCCGGAGCCGGAAGGGCCGATGATGAAGACCAGCTCCCGCTCCGCCACGGAGAGGTCGACGCCCTTCAGCACCGTCAGCGGGCCGAAGCGCTTCCACAGGGCACGCGCCTGGACAATCGGTGGGGCATCGGAATTACGCATGCAAGCGGCGTCCTGACTGATGGGAGAGCAGAATGCCCGGTCTCGGGCGGGCGGCGGGATAGTTTACGGCCAGCAGGTGAACCTCTGGCCGCGATCCTGTCTCACCACGCAAGATCCGTGCCGGTGCGGCGGGATGTTTCGCCCGCGGTCAGGCGAAGCGCTTCACGTAGAAGATGCGGTCATGGCCGGGCGGATAGTCGGTGATCCGCCCGCATTCCACGAAGCCCAGCTTGCGGTAGAAATCCGGCGCCTGGAAGGTCCAGGTATCCAGCCACATGCCCTGCAGGCCCCGGCGCCGCGCCTCCTCCTCGGCCAGGCGCATCGCCTCGCGCCCCAGCCCCTGGCCCCGGGCGGGGCCGAGCGCCAGCAGTTCCACGAAGAGGAAGCCGTAGATCACGCGCCCCCAGAGGCCGCCGACCACCTCCCCCGCCGCGTCCCTCACCGTCACGGCCAGAGGGCGCCAGTCGCCGGGCCCGGCCGCCTGCTCGTTATGGGCCGAGAGCGGCGCCACGATCCTGGCGCGCATCTCGGCATCCGGCTCCGCCTCCAGGGCGAGTATCCACCGGTCGCTGCTCATCGGGACGTTTCCTTATCAAGCCCGGTCGCGGCCATTCTAAGCAGCCCCGCCGCGCCGGGCGAAGCCCCCCCCCGCATCCCGTGCTGGGCCTGGGGGCCGCATCGGCTCATAGTGGCGCCTTCCGCGCCCCCTGATTCAGGCAGGACCCGTCATGAGCACCAACGCGACCCCCGCCACCATCCACCGCCAGGACTACCGCCCGCCCGCCTTCCTGGTGGACAGCGTGGAGCTGCATGTCGCGCTGCACCCCACCGCCACCCGCGTGCGCGCCCGCCTGGCCATGCGCCGCAACGGCGATGCCCGTGACCTGGAGCTGGACGGAGAAGCGCTGACGCTGATCGAGGCCAGCCTGGACGGCGCCCCCCTCGCCGCCCCGCGGATGGAGCATCTGCCCGGCGGCGGCCTCCGCATCGCCGATGCGCCCGATGCCTTCGTGCTGGAGACGCTGGTCGAGATCTCGCCGGAGGCGAATACCGAGCTCTCCGGCCTCTACCTCTCCGGCGGCAACTACTTCACGCAATGCGAGGCCGAGGGTTTCCGCCGCATCACCTTCTTCCCGGACCGGCCGGATGTGATGGCGCGCTACACCGTGACCATCGAGGCGGACAAGGCGACCTGCCCCGTGCTGCTCTCCAACGGCAATCCCGCGGGCGCCGGCGACCTGCCGGGCGACCGCCACTGGGCGCGCTGGGAGGACCCGCACCCCAAGCCCTCCTACCTCTTCGCCCTGGTGGCCGGCGACCTCGTCGCGGTGCGGGACCACTTCACCACCCGCTCCGGCCGCCAGGTCGCGCTGGCCATCTATGTCCGCCAGGGCGATGAGGATGGCTGCGGCCATGCGATGGATTCGCTGAAGGCCGCCATGGCCTGGGACGAGACGGAATACGGCCTGGAATACGACCTCGACGTCTTCAACATCGCCGCCGTCTCCGACTTCAACATGGGCGCGATGGAGAACAAGGGCCTCAATATCTTCAACACCAAATACATCCTGGCCCGGCCCGACACCGCCACCGACGGCGACTACGAGGGCATCGAGACCGTCGTCGCGCATGAGTATTTCCACAACTGGACCGGCAACCGCGTCACCTGCCGCGACTGGTTCCAGCTCTCCCTGAAGGAGGGCCTGACCGTCTTCCGGGACCAGCACTTCTCCGAGCATATGGGCAGCGCCGCGGTGAAGCGCCTCGCCAATGTGCGCCGCCTGCGTGCCGCGCAGTTCCCCGAGGATGCGGGGCCGATGGCGCATCCCGTGCGTCCGGATTCCTATGTCGAGATCAACAACTTCTACACCGCGACGGTCTATCAGAAGGGCTCCGAGGTCGTGCGGATGATGCGGGAGCTGATCGGCCACGAGAATTTCCGCAAGGGCATGGACCTCTACATCGCCCGGCACGACAACCAGGCCGTCACCATCGAGGATTTCGTCAGCGCGATGCAGGACGCCTCGGGCGTGGACCTCTCGCGCTTCTCCCGCTGGTATGCCCAGGCCGGCACGCCGGAACTGCGCGTCGAGGATGATTTCGACGCCTCCACCGGCCGCTACACCCTGACCCTCTCCCAGACCACCCCGCCCACGCCGGGGCAGCCGGAGAAGCAGCCGGTGCCCATCCCCGTCGCCATGGGCCTGCTGGGTCCGGACGGCGTGGCCCTGCCGCTGCGCCTGCAAGGCGAGGACGCGGCCGAGGCGCCGGAGGAGCGGATGCTGCTGCTGGAGGAGGCGCGGCAGGATTTCGTCTTCGAGGGCCTGGGCAACCGGAGGCCCACCCCCTCCCTGCTGCGCGGCTTCTCCGCCCCGGTGAAGCTCACCGGGCTGGAGCTGCCCGCCCTCGGCTTCCTGGCCGCGCAGGACAGCGACCCCTTCGTGCGCTGGGATTCCGGCCAGCAATATGCCGTGGCGGAAATGCTGCGCCTGATCGGCGCGCATCGCGCCGGCGGCGCGGCCCCGGCCCTGCCGGAAGGCCTGGCCACCATCTTCGCCGCCGTGCTGGACCGGGCGGAGGCCGACCCCGCCTTCGCCGCCGAGGCCCTGGCCCTGCCATCCGAGGATTTCGTCGCCAACCAGATGCCGGTCGCGGACCCCGAGGCCATCCACCTCGTCCGCCAGGCACTGCGGCGGGAGATCGGCGCCCGCTTCGCCCCCCGTTTCGCCGGGCTGCATGACGCCCTGCAGGACACCGGTCCCTACCGCATCGACGGCGCCTCCATCGGCCGCCGTGCCCTGCGGAACGCGGCGCTGAGCTATCTGGCCCAGGCCCCCGGCAGCGACGGCCTGCCGCGCGCCCGCGCGCAGTTCGCAGCCGGCGCGAACATGACGGATGTGCTGGCCGCCCTGCGCGTGCTGGCCGATTCCGACGATCCGGCGCGGGAGGATGCGCTCGCCGCCTTCCATGCCAGCTGGCGGCATGACCCGCTGGTGCTGGACAAGTGGTTCATGCTGCAGGCCACATCCTCCCGCGCCGATACGCTGGCGCAGGTGCAGGCGCTGGCCCTGCATCCGGACTTCGACATCCGCAACCCCAACCGCGTGCGCGCGCTGGTCGGCGCCTTCGCCGCCAGCAATCCCGTGCATTTCCACGCGGCCTCCGGCGAGGGCTACCGCTTCCTGGCGGAGATGGTGATCGCGCTGGACCCCGTGAACAGCCAGGTGGCGGCGCGCATGGTCTCCCCGCTGGGGGACTGGAAGCGGCAGTCGCCGGAACGCGCGGCGATGATGCGGGCGGAGCTGGAGCGCATCCTGGCGCGGCCAAACCTCAGCAAGGGCACTTTCGAGAAGGTGTCGAAATCCCTGGCGGAGTGACGCGGGCGCGGAGGGGCGCATGCGCCCCTCCCCTCCTCACCCCAGTAGCAGCCGCGGCAGGATGCTGACGATCCCGGGCACCAGCACCAGCAGCACCACGAAGCCCATCATGATCAGCAGATAGGGCAGCGTGACGCGGGCGATGCGGCTCAGCGGCTCCTTCGTCAGCCCCTGGATGACGAAGAGGTTGAAGCCGACAGGCGGCGTGATCTGCGCCATCTCCACGGCAATGACGAGGTAGATGCCGAACCACAGCTTGTCGAAGCCGGCCGCGACCACCAGCGGCAGCACGATGGGCAGCGTCATGACGATCATCGAGAAACCGTCGAGGAAGCAGCCCAGCACCAGGTAGAGCAGCGTCAGCACCAGGATCAGCATGAAGGGCGAGAGGCCCCAGCCCGTCACCACCTCCGCCACATAGCGCGGCACGCCCAGGAAGGCCGCGACATTGCCGAGGATGGAGGCCCCCAGCACGATCAGCCCGATCATGCCGCAGGTCTGCACCGCCCCCAGGCCCACGGCCTTCAGCGTCGGCCAGTTCAGCTCCCCCTGCATGCCGCTGACGATGATGGCGCCCAGCACGCCCACCGCCGCCGCCTCGGACGGCGTGGCGATGCCGGCATACATCGAGCCCAGCACACAGAGAATCAGGAACAGCGTCGGCCCCAGCTCCCGCAGCGCGGCGATGCGCTGCGCCCAGGTGACGCCCTGCCCCGCCCCGTCATCGGGCGGAAGCAGCTCCGGCCGCAGGGTGGAATGGATCATCACCCAGCCCATGAAGCAGCCCGCCAGCAGCAGCCCCGGCAGGAAGCCGGCGGTGAAGAGCCGCAGCACGGATTCATCGGCCAGCACGCCGTAGATGATCATGATGCTGGACGGCGGGATCAGGAATCCCAGCGTGCCCGCCCCCGCCAGGCTGCCGATGGCGATGCGCCTGTCGTAGCCGCGCTGCCGCAGCTCATCCAGGGCGATGCGCCCGACCACCTGCGTGGTGGCGGCGGAGGAGCCGGAGATGGCGGCGAAGATGGTGCAGCCGATGACATTCACATGCAGCAGCCGCCCCGGCAGCAGCGCGGCCCAGGGCGCCAGCCCGTTGAACAGCGAGCGGGAGAGGCGGGTGCGGAACAGGAACTCCCCCATCAGGATGAAGAGCGGCAGCGCCACCAATTCCGGCGTGGTGAGGATGTTGAAGGTGTATTGGGAGAGCAGCCGCTCCACCGGGATGTTGCGGAAGGTCCAGAGCAGCACGAGCGATGTCGCGATCAGCGCGATGCCGACCCATACCCCCAGCGCCAGCGCGCCGAAGAGGGTGGCGAAGAGGACGCCGACGACCGCCGTCATTCCGCCACGCCCCCGGCCTTGAGGGCTTCATTCTCGGTCGGCCGGCCCAGCCCCAGCCGCAGCAGCCGCGCCAGGAACTGCAGCGCCAGCAGCGCCGCCCCCGTGGCCAGCAGTGCATCGGGAATCCAGAGCGGCGTCAGGCTGCCGCTGGACATCTGCCCCAGCGTCCAGGCGCGGATGGTGAAGCGCGCCAGCGCCCAGGCCATGAAGCCCGTGACGCCGAGGCCGATCAGCGTCGAGATCACCTCCAGCGCCAGCAGCCCGCCGCCGCGCGCCTGGGAGAGCAGCAGCGTCACCCGCACATGCGACCCCGCCCGCAGCCCCGCCGCGGCACCGAACAGGAACACCCCGCCCATCAGATAGGCGCTGTATTCCCAGGCGAAGTTGAGCCCGCCAGCCATGGAGGGCGCCAGCTTGCCGAGGATGCCCAGGGCCACCTCCAGCAGGATCAGCCCCAGCAACGTCACGAGGCAGAGCACCGCGATGATGCCGGCCAGCGCGCCGAGTGCGTCGAAGGCGCGCAGCACCGCCAGGGCGGGCGACATGCCCTGCGGCGGCGCGGCTGCGGTTCTCGTGGTCATGATCACGGCCTTCCGACCTCGGCGAGATAGGCCTGGATGACCGGGCGGCTCGCCGGTACGCGCTTCATGAAGTCCTCCTTCAGGGGCGCGGTGCGGCGGCGCATCTCGGCCAGCATCTCTGCCGGCGGGTCCACCAATTGCATGCCGTTCTCCACCAGCTTCCGGGCGCTGGCGATGTCGTCCTGGGCCGAGACGGTCCAGAACTCGGATTGCATCCGCGCCGCGACCTCCTCCAGCGCCGCGCGGCTGGCGGCGGGAAGAGCGTTCCAGGCATCGAGGTTGATGCTGACGATCTCGCTGATGAAGGTGTGGTTGGTGCGGTAGGCAGCCTTCAGGAATTCCCAGAACCGCCCGTCAACGCCGGAGGAGGCGGAGGTCGCCACACCCTCGATCCGGCCGGAGGCCAGTGCCGGCACCACCTCGCCCCAGGGCATCATCGTGCCCGCGCCGCCGAGCAGGTTGCACATGTCGGCGGCCGTCTTGTCGGTGGCGCGGATGCGGACACCGCGCAGGCCATCCAGGGAGGCGAGCGGCGTCCGCAGGTGGATGTACTGGGTCGGCCATGGCACCCGGTAGAGGAACTTCACGTTGTTCCTGGCCGCGACCTTCTCGTATTCCGGCCGAAGATGCTTGTGCAGCAGCTTCAGCTCGTCGAAGGAACTGACGAGGAAGGGGATGGTCTCCACCCCGAGCATCGGCTCCTCGCCGATCTGCTGGTTGCCCGGCACGTCGGCCATCGGCACCAGCCCGTCGCGCAGCGCGGCGAGGAGCTCCGGTCCCTTGAAGCCGAGCGCGCCGCCGGAATGCACATTGATCGTCACTGCGTTGCCGGTGGCCTGCGCGACCCCGGCCGCGAAGCGCCGGGCATTCTGGGTGTGGAAGTTTCCTTCCGGCCAGACCGTCGCGAAGTCGAGGGCGGTGCCGGCGGCGGCCAGCCGGCGGGGCAGCCATGGCGTGGCCAGAAGGCCGGCGGCGGCGGGGAGAAGGCTACGGCGGGTTGCCATGCGGCGGCGCTCCTGCTTCAGGCCGTCAGGAGCGTCCGAGTTCGGCGAGATAGGCCGCGATCACCGGCTTCGCGGCCGGCGCGCGCTTCAGGAAATCCTCCTTGATGGGCACGGTGCGCCGGCGCATCTCCGCCATCATCTCCGGCGAGGGGTCGATCACCTGCATCCCGCCCGCAGTCAGCTTCTTCACACTGCTGGTGTCGTCATCGGCCGCCACCTGCCAGAATTCCGGCTGCAGGCGCTTCGCGACTTCCTCGATCCTCGCACGGTTCGCCGGGGAAATCTGGCCCCAGCTGTCGAGGTTGATGCTGACGAGCTGGCTGGAGAAGGTGTGGTTGGTGCGGTAGGTCGCCTTCAGGAATTCCCAGAACCGCCCATCGACGCCGGAGGTGGCGGAGGTCGCCACGCCTTCGATGCGGCCGGAGGCCAGGGCCGGCACCACCTCGCCCCAGGGCATCATGGTGCCCGCGCCGCCGAGCAGGTTGCACATATCCGCGGTCGTCTTGTCGGAGCTGCGGATCCGCACGCCGCGCAGCTGGTCCACCGAGGAGATCGGCGTCTTCAGGTGGATGTACTGCGTCGGCCAGGGGACGATGTAGAGGAACTTCTGGTTGTTCCTGGCGGCGACCTTCTCGTATTCGGGCATGAGGTGCTTGTGCAGCGTCCTCAGCTCGTCGAAGGAGCCGACGAGGAAGGAGATGCTCTCCACCGCCATCATCGGCTCCTCGCCGATCTGCTGGTTGTTCAGGATATCCGCCATCGGCACCAGCCCGTCCCGCACGGCGGAGAGCTGCTCCGGCCCCTTGAAGCCCAGCGCGCCGCCGGACTGCACATTGATGGTGACGGCATCCTCCGTGGCCTTCGCCACCTCGGCGGCGAAGCGCCTGGCATTGGCGGTGTGGAAATTTCCGTCCGGCCAGACGGTGGCGAGGTCGAGGCTCAGGCCGGCCGCCCGCGCGGGGCGGATCAGCCCCGGCGCGGCCAGCAGGGCCGTGGCGGCGGGAAGCAGGCTGCGGCGCGTGATCATTCGGTGGGGCTCCTTGGGATCGGGCTTCGAAAGTCAGCGATGGGGTCGCCATCCGGCATGACGGACCGGAGCGCCGCCGCCGCGATGGCGAGGGCCCTCCGGGAACATCCGTGCGGCGACTGTCCCAAGAGGCGGCGGTCATGGACAAGGTCAGAAATGCCCGGCGGCCTGACGGAATCGCGAGGGCGGGCGATGAAGTGCAAGCGCGGCGGGCGCCGTTGCCGCCGATATGGGCAATGCCGCCGCGCCTGGTGGCGGATGGCACCGCCCGCCCCCTCTCCCCTCTTCTCCGCCGCCGCGGAACTGCCTAGGCTTCTCTCCACAAGAGGGAGAGTTCGTGATGTCGCGGAGAAATCTGGGGGCTATCCTGTTGCTCGGCACGGCCCTGCTGGCCGGCCCCGCCCTGGCGCAGAACCGGGACCTGACCATCGTATCCTGGGGCGGTGCCTACCAGGACGCGCAGCGCGGGGTCTTCTTCCGCCCCTTCCAGCAGCAGAGCGGCACGCGTCTGCTGGAGGAGACCTGGGACGGCGGCGTGGGCGTGCTGCGCGCCAAGATCCAGTCCGGCGCGAATAACTGGGACCTCGTGCAGGTGGAGAGCGAGGAACTCCTGCTCGGCTGCGAGGAAGGGCTGTTCGAGAAGATGGACTATGAGGCCATCGGCGGGCAGGACAAGTTCATCGAGCCCGCCGTCAGCGAATGCGGCGTCGGCAACATCCTCTATTCCTTCGTGCTGGCCTATGACAAAGGCCGCACGGCGAATGCCCCCGCCAGCTGGGCGGACTTCTTCGACACCACGAAATTCCCAGGCAAGCGCGGCCTGCGGCGCGGCCCCAAGACGACGCTGGAAACCGCCCTGCTGGCCGATGGCGTGGCCCCCGCCGATGTCTATCAGGTGCTCGGCACGCCGGAGGGCGTGGACCGCGCCTTCCGCAAGCTCGACACCATCAAGAATGACATCGTCTGGTGGGAGCGCGGCAGCCAGCCGCCGCAATGGCTGGCCAGCGGCGAGGTGGCGATGACCAATGCCTATAACGGCCGCATCAGCGCCGCCAATTCCGGCGACGGCCGCAACTTCGGCATCGCCTGGAAGAACAACCTCTTCACCCTGGATTCCTGGGTGATCATGAAGGGCAGCCCGAACAAGGAGCAGGCCCAGGCCTATCTGAAGTTCTGGTCGCAGCCGCAGGTCGCCGCCACCCTGCCGCCGCATATCCCCTATGGCACCACCATCAAGGGCGCCGACGCGCTGCTGCCGGCCAGTGTCCTGACCGACCTGCCCAGCGCGCCGCAGAATGCCGAGGGCGCGCTGGAGATCAACGACCAGTTCTGGCTCGATAACCTCGACACGCTGAACCAACGCTTCAACAACTGGGTGTCCCGCTGAAAGCACGACTGGGCGCGGCGGCGCTGGTGGCGCCGCTGCTGATCTTCCTGCTGGCGGTCTTCGTGCTGCCGATCGGCACCTTCCTGCTGCGCGCAGTGCAGGAAGCGGATGTGCCGCCGGTGCTGCCGCGCACCATCGCCGCCCTTTCGGGCTGGGATGGCGGCGGCATGCCCGATGATGCCGCCTTCGCCGCCCTGGTGCAGGACCTGCGCGAGGCGCGGGCGCGCGACCAGGAGAGCGGCGGCGGCGCCATCGGCCGCGCCAGCGCGCGGCTGAACAATGACTGGCCCGGCTTCCGCAGCCTGCTGCCCGCCACCGCCCGCCGCGTCGCGACCGCGCAGGGCGATGCGCGGCAGGCCCTGCTGGCTGCCTCGCCCGAATGGGGCACGCCCGCGCCCTGGGCCGCCATCCGCCGCGCGGGCGGGCCGGTCTCCGATTTCCACCTGCTGGCCGTGCTGGACCTGAAGCGCGACGCCGCCGGCGACATCGCCGCCGCGCCGCCCGACCAGGCGATCTTCCGCGCCGTGCTCTGGCGCACGCTCTGGATCTCCCTCAGCGCCACCGTCATCGCGCTGCTGATCGGCTATCCGCTGGCCTGGCTGATCGCCACCGCGCCGCCGCGCTGGGCACCCTGGCTGCTGGGCGGCGTCCTGCTGCCCTTCTGGACCAGCCTGATCGTCCGCACCGCCGCCTGGATGGTGCTGCTGCAACGGGAGGGCGTGGTGAATGCCGCGCTGCAGTCCCTGCACCTGACGGAAGGCCCGCTGCCGCTGCTCTTCAACCGTGGCGCCGTGCTGCTGGCCATGGTGCATATCCTGCTGCCCTTCATGGTGCTGCCGATCTATGCCTCGCTGAAGGCGCTGGACTGGCGGCTGCCGCGCGCGGCGCTCTCCCTCGGCGCCTCTCCCGCGCGGACCTTCTTCCGCATCTCCCTGCCCCTCTCGCTGCCGGGGGTCGGGGCCGGCTGCCTGCTGGTCTTCATCCAGGCGCTGGGCTTCTACGTCACGCCGGCGCTGCTGGGCGGCGCCAATGACCAGATGCTCTCCTATTTCGTCGGCTTCTACGCCACCCGCACGGTCAACTGGTCCATGGCCGCCGCGCTTTCCTGCCTGCTGCTGGCCGCCGTCGCCATCGTCGTCGGCCTCTATGCGCGGCTGGTGGGCTTCGAGAAAACGAGGGCGGCATGAGCACCTCCCGCATCGCCCTCTGGGCCATCGGCCTCCTGGTGCTGGCTTTCCTGCTGGCGCCGGTGGCGGTCATCCTGCCGCTCTCCTTCTCCTCCGGCTCCTTCCTCTCCTATCCCCTGCCGGGGCTGTCGCTGCGCTGGTACCAGGATTTCCTCACCTCGGATTTCTGGCTGCCGGCGCTCTGGAACAGCCTGAAGCTGGGAGCGGCCACCGCCGTCCTGGCCAGCATCCTCGGCACGCTGGCCGCCTTCGGCCTCTGGCGCGCGCGCTTCCCCGGGCGGCAGGCGGTGATGGCGGTGCTGATGGCGCCGATGGTGGTGCCGGCCATCGTCGTCGCCGTGCCGCTGCTGCTGGCCTTCGGGCCGCTGGGGCTGACCAACAGCTTCCTGGGGCTGGTGCTGGCGCATACGGTGCTGGGCGCGCCCTTCGTCGTCACCACCGTGCTGGCGGCGCTGGCGCAGTTCGACCCGGTGCAGCTGCGCGCGGCGGCGGCCTGCGGCGCCTCCCCGGCGCGGGGCTTCTGGCGCGTCTGCCTGCCGCAGATCACGCCGGGCGTCGCGGCGGGCGCGGTCTTCGCCTTCGCCATCAGCCTGGACGAGGTGGTGGTGGTGCTGTTCCTCGCCGGCCCCGCGCAGCGCACACTGCCGCGCCAGATGTTCTCCGGCCTCAATGACTCCATCAGCCTGACCGTGATGGCGGCGGCCATGGTCATGGTGCTGCTCTCCTGCCTGCTGCTGCTCGCGGTCACGCTGCTACGGCGAGGCCCAAGGCGCTGAGAACCCCAGGGCAGTTCCGGCGTTGACCCTCCGAAGCCCTTCCACGACGGCATAAGGAACAACACGGCCATGGCTCCTCCTCCGACCTTCTCCCCCGGCCGGCGCACGGCGCTCGCGGGCAGCGCACTGCTGCTGGCGGGCGGGCTGTTCGGCGCGCCGCGCCGCGCCGCCGCCCAGGCCCAGCCAGCCGCCCCGGCGGCGGATGGCCCACACCTGCTGCCGCCCCTCCCCTACGCGGTCAATGCCAACGAACCCTCGATCGATGCCACCACCATGGAACTGCACCATGGCAAGCATCACGCGGCCTATGTCAGCAACCTCAACGCGGCGCTGAAGGAGCATGGCCGGCTGGCCGCCCTGCCGCTGGAGGAGCTGCTGGTCAATCTCTCGGAGGCGCCGGAGAGCATCCGCACCACGCTCCGCAACAATGCCGGCGGCCATGCTAACCACGCCATGTTCTGGCTGATCATGGGCGGCAAGGGCGGCGCGCCGCAGGGCGATCTGGCCGAGGCCATCAACCGCGACCTCGGCGGCCTCGACAAGATGAAGGCTGATTTCAATACCGCCGGCGCGCGCGTCTTCGGCTCCGGCTGGGTCTTCGTGACGGTGGACCGGGACGGCAAGCTGGCGCTCACCAGCCGCCCCAACCAGGACACGCCGCTGATGCAGGGGCAGAAGGTGCTCCTGGGCAACGATGTCTGGGAACACGCCTATTACCTGAAATACCAGAACCGCCGCCCCGAATACCTGGCGGCTTGGTGGAATGTCCTGGACTGGCCCCGGATCTCCGACCGCTACGCCGCCGCCAAGGCGGGCACGCTGAAGATCTGACACGAAAGGCGGCGCCCCCGGGCGCCGCCGCTCCCCGGCCGCCCGACCTCAGCTCTCGACCGTCGCCGCCCGGGCATCGAAGCTGGCATGGCGCTCCGCCCATTCGCGCAGCGCCTGCTCCAGCTCCGGGTCCACCGGCCCGGCTACCAGCCGCAGCGTGACATATTCATTGCCCGCGGCGTGGCTGCCATGCGCCGCGACGCCCTTGCCGCGCAGCCGCAGCCGGGTGCCGCTGTCCGAATGCTTCGGCACGGTCACAGTCACCGGGCCGGTCGGCGTCGGCACCTCGATCTTGCCGCCCAGCACAGCCTCCGCCAGGGTCACGGGCGCCTCGACATGGATGTCGTTGCCCTCCCGCCGGAACTGCGGATGCGGCGCCACGACAATCTCGATCAGCGCATCCCCGTCCGGGCCGCCGCCGATGCCCTGGCCGCCCTGGCCCTTCAGGCGCATGGTCTGGCCGTCCTCGATGCCCGCAGGCACCTTCACCTCCAAGCTGCGGCCATCGGGCAGGGTCAGGCGCCGGGTGGCGCCCAGGATGGAATCGAGGAAAGCGATACCGAGGCGGTAATGCTGGTCCTGCCCGCGCATCCGCCGCGCCTCGCCTCCCATGCCGCGGCCGAAAAGCTCGGAGAAGATATCGGAAAAATCCTCCGCCCCCGCGAAGCCGGGGCCCGCGCCGGAAGATCGGTGCGTGCCGCCGCCGAAGCCGAAGGGCGCCTGCTCCTGCCCTTCCGCATCGATTTCGCCACGGTCGAAGCGGGCGCGTTTCTCAGGGTCGGAGAGCAGCGCATAGGCGGCCGAGGCTTCCTTGAAGCGCTCCTCAGCCTGCTTATTCCCGGGATTCACGTCCGGGTGGTGCTTCTTGGCCAGCTTGCGATAGGCGCTGCGAATCTCGGCCTCGGTCGCGCCACGGGCCACGCCCAATGCCTGATAGGGATCCTTCGCCATCTGTCCTGCTGCTCCTCGGTGGCAGTCACGTCGCTGCGTTCTTCCGCCAGCCGGGTATCAGGTGGGTCCGGTACGCGCGATGTTTCAAGACGGTCACGACATGACAGGCCGGAAGTTTACGCATCCCGCAACTATCACCAGATCATCATCGGCGGGACCGCGGATGCGCCCGTCCGGCCGGGGCCGCCGCCTTCACAGCCCGCGCCGGCCCATGTTAAGCGGGGGGCGGGCTGAACGATCAGAGAGGCACGATGCCGTCCCAGGTTTCCAATGTGATCGTCCAGGCCGGCGGTAAGGGCACGCGCCTCGAACAGTATAGCTGGAACAAGCCGAAATGCCTGGTTCCGGTGGATGGCAAGCCGCTCATCTACCATACCTTCGATGCCTTCCCCGGCGCCCGCTTCCTGATCATCTCCGATTACAAGAAGGACATCGTCACCCGCTTCCTGGAGGTCTTCCGCCCGGAGGTGGATTTCGAGATCGTCCAGGTCGAGGGCACCACCGGCAATGTCGCCGGCATCCCCGAGGCGGTCTCCCGCATCCCGCCGGAGGAGCCCGTGACGGTCGTCTGGTGCGACCTGAAATTCGACGAGCCGCCCGCCATCGCCGCCACCGAAAGCGTGGTGGTGGGCACCACCCAGTCCTTCACCTGCCGCTGGTCCGTGCAGCCCGATGGCCGGCTGGCCGAGAAACGCTCGGACACCACCGGCATCATCGGCCTCTTCGCCTTTCCGCGCGCGGGGATGCTGCTGGACATGCCGCGCGCCGGTGAATTCGTGGACTGGCTCTCCCGCTCCGGCCTGCCCACCGCCACGGCCGAATTCAACGCGGTGAAGGAGATCGGCACGGTGGACGCGCTGCGCGACCAGTGGTCCGCCGCCGGCCATGCCCGCTTCTTCAACAGCGTCGAGATCCTGGAAGACCGCGTCATCAAGCGCGCCAAGCTGCCGGAATTCCAGTCCCTGCTGGATGGCGAGGCCGCCTGGTACCGCCATGCCCGGGAACTCGGCTTCGCCAACATGCCGCGCCTGCTGGCCGAGAATCCCCTGACCATCAGCCGCATCCACGGCCGCCATCCCTTCGAATTTGCCGAGAGCATGCGCGGGCGCGAGGCCGCGCTGCACCGGATCATGGAGCGGCTGGCGGGCCTGCACGCGCTGGAATCCGGCCCCACCAGCGATGCCGTCTGCCAGGAGGTCTATGCCGCCAAGACGCTGCAACGGCTGGAGAATATCCGCCGCCTGCTGCCGGAGCTGGAGACAATCGAGAGCTTCCGCGTCAACGGCACGACGGTGCGGAACATCCTGCACCCCGCGCATGACGACTGGTTCCGCGACACCGTGCGCGCGGTGATGCCCAACCGCTTCAACTTCATCCATGGCGACCCGACCTTCAGCAACATGCTGCTGGACGAGGCGGGCGAGCCCTGGTTCATCGACCCGCGCGGCAAGTTCGGCTCCAGCTGGTTCCTGGGCGATGCCAACTATGACTGGGCGAAGCTGTATTATTCCGTCGCTGGCGAATACGACAATTTCAACCGCCGCCAGTTCGTGCTGGAGATGCAGGAGCGCAACATCACCATCCAGATCCGCCCCGGCGGCTGGGCGCATCTGAAGGGCGCCTTCAAGGAGTTCCGCCCCAACGACATCCGCAAGATCCGTGGCATCCACGGGCTCATCTGGCTCTCCCTCAGCGGCTATGTCTCGGACGACTACGACAGTATCCTCGCCTCCTTCTTCATGGGCCTGCTGACCCTGGAAGAAGCCCTGGGGGCATGAGCCTGGGAAGTCTGGAAACCGAACTGCTGCGGCAGGCCGCCGAGCTGGCGGCGGAGCGCGGGGACTGGACCGCTGCCACCCGGCATTACCAGGAGCTGACGGAAACCGAGCCAGAGGATATCGACGGCCTGCTCGCGCTGGCCCAGGCCCTGCGCCGGACCGGCCGCGCCGCCGAGGCCGAGCGGACCGAGCGCCGGGCCGAACTCCTGGTTTCCGCCGCAGCCGCCACGGCCAAGGCCCCGCCGCCCGAACCGGTGCCGGAAGCGCCGCCCCCGGAGCCGCCCCAGGACCAGGACGAGCTGGCCACGCTGCTGCTGGCCGAGGCCGCCGCCTGGACCGCCACGCCGGATGCCGAAGGGATACCCCGGCAGCCCGCCGGCCTGCGCCAGCCCGGCCCGCTGGCCAGCCTGCCGCCGCTGCTGACGGGCTACCTGCAGCCGGACTGCCGCGCCGCCATCGTCGCCCTGCCGCCCGGCCTGCCCTGGCGCGCCGAGGCCGAGGGCCGGCTGCAGCGGGAGGCCGCGCTGCGCGGCCTCGCCCGCGGGGAGGAGGCGCGGGAGGATGCCGCGCGGGCCCTGCTGCCGGACCTCACCGATCCCGCGCCCGACCTGCCCGCCGCCGCCGCCCGCGCCACCGCGCGCGGCTATTTCAGCCCCGAGGCCGCCTGGCTGCGCTACCGGCTGCGCCGCGCCCTCGGCACCGGCCAGGCATTGCCCGCCCCGGCCAGCCTGCCCCTGCCCCTGCTGCGGCTGGAGCCGGACCTGATCCGCGCCCTGGCCGGCGCCGACGACATCGCCACCCTGCTCACCCTGCCGCTGGTGCTGGAAGACGGCGCGCTGTTCTACCGCCTGACCGATACCTGCCTGCGGCAGAGCCTGGCCCAACCTGGCATCGCCCTGGCCCGGATGGGCGAGGCCTATTTCCAGCGCCGCGGCCAGACCTTCAAAAGCCTGGAATTCGCCCTTAAGGGCGGCGCGCTGCATGAGCAGGTCAATGACCACCCGGGGGCGCTGGCCTGCTACCACCGCGCCATCGCCGGGGCCGATAACGACCGGATGCTGCTGGCCGGTCTGCGCGGCGCCATGTCCGTCATCCCGCCGCGGCAGCAGGCAGACGGGGCGGAAGTGGTGGCGCTGCGGCACCTGCTGGTGGCGCGGGGCGAGGCCGCCCTTACCGCTGCGCTGACCCGCCTGCTCGGCCAGACCGGCGGCAGCGGCGACCCGCTGCAGCAGCGCGCCACCCAGGCCCTGACCACGGCGCTGGCGGAGGCCGGCACCGGCGCCATCCTCATCCCGCCGGTGGCGCTGGGCTCGCCGACCCTCTTCGGGCACATGCTGCGGCACGGCGCCGCCACGCATCCGGGCCGCGCGTCGCTGGCCCCGGCGGTGCGGCAGATCTCCGCCTTCGGCTCCGGCTTCACCGATCTCGTGGCCTCGGGCCAGCATCTGGCGGATCTGCTGCGCGCGGGGGACCATGAGGGCATCGCCGCCATCGGCGCCTATATCACCCGGCGCTACGGCGCGGCGCTGATGCGGCCCGACCGGCCCGGCGTCACCACCGTGCTCGGCAGCGGCAATGTCGGCGATACGCTGCTCTACATGGCCGGCTTCGCGGCCTTCACCCGCGCCTCCGGCCAGCCCGTGCATGTGCTGCACCGCGCCAGCCGCACCGCGCTGACCGAATTCTTCGGCGCCATCCCCGGCCTCAGCTTCGAGGCCATCCCGAACGACCTGGAACTGCCGACGCCGCTGAAGCTGAACCGGCTCTCCCCCGGCAGTGTCTCGCTTTTCTACGAGACGCCCTGGTACCGGCAGCAGGAGCTGCGCCGCCTGGACCGCCCAGGCCGGGCCGATGGCTTCCTCTGGGACAAGCTGGTCTCGGTCATGCTCTCCGGCGCCACGATGCTGCCGGAGCAGATCGTGGTGGAACGTCCACCGGTCGCCCCGCCCGAGCAGTGGAACCAGGAGGCCCGCGCGCGCTTCGCCGCGCTGAGGCTGCGGCGCGGGCGGACGGTTTTCCTCTCGCCGCTGGCCAATACGCTCTTCTCGCTGACGGCCAGCCGCTTCAATCATTTCCGCGCCTTCTGGCGGGAGGCCATCGGCCTCTTCCGGGCAGCCGGCTTCACCGTCGCCATCAACGGCACCAACAACAACAAGGCCGAGGCGCTCTTCGCCGATCTCGGTGTGCCGGAGCTGGAGCTGGACCTGCGGGAATTGCCGGGCTTCGTGCGGGAATGTGGCTATTTCGCCGGGGTCCGCTCCGGCCTCTGTGACCTGCTGGCGCTCTGCGGGCCGGAGGGGGTGGAGAGCCGCACGGTCTATATGCGCGATGCCGAGCACTGCATCGGCCTGATGGAATTCGGCATGGCGGAGGCGGTGGCCGATTTCCAGGCGCATGCCCCGCGCGCCCTGGCCGAGAGCCTCTTCGCCGACTGGCTGGCCACGCGCCCCTGAGGCGCGCGGCCGCCCGCCAGCCGGTCAGACGACCGTCAGCACGCTGCGGTCGGCGTCAGACGACCGTCAGCTGCACATCCACATTGTTGCGGGTGGCATTGGAATAGGGGCAGACGGTGTGGGCCTTCTGCACCAGCGCCTCGGCCTGCGCCTTGTCCACGCCGGGCAGCGAGATCTCCAGCGCGGCGGTGATGCCGAAACCACCCTCCGAACGCGGACCGATGCCCACCGTCGCCGTCACCTTGGCGTCATTCGGAACGCGCGGCAGGCTCTTGTCCTGCCCGGCCACGGCCTTCATGGCGCCCAGGAAGCAGGCGGAATAGCCGGCGGCGAAAAGCTGCTCGGGATTGTTGCCATCCCCGTTGCCGCCCATTTCCTTCGGCACGGCCAGCTTCACGTCCAGGCTGCCGTCCTTGGTGGTGGCGCGGCCGTCGCGGCCCCCGGTGGCGGTGGCGGAAGTCGTGTATTTCACGTCGACGGGCATAATCATCTCCTCCTGGACTGCGGCGATCTACCGCGTACAGGAGGATCTTGGTCCCCGCCCCCGCCACACAAGCCCCGCGCCACCGCCGAGGCGAAGCTTCTTCCATCACCTCGGCGTCAGACGCGCCGGGGAGGAGGGGCTGCCGCGCTCATCCGGGCAGGCTGCCGGCCTCCTGCGGCGCCGGCAGGGCGGGCTCCTCCAGTTCCACCGATTCGATGCGCCCGCCGCGGCGGATGATCTTGTCCGTGCTGATCTCGATCTGCCGGACATCGTCCTGCGCCTGCTCGAAATGCCGCTTCAGCCCGCCAACACGGGCGTTCAGCCGCGTCACATCCTCGATCAGCCGGCCCACCTCCTCCTGGATGCGCCCGGCCTGGGCGCGCATCCGCACATCCTGCATCAGCGCGCGCATCGCGCTCAGCATGGCCCAGAGCGTTGTGGGCGAGGCGACATAGACGCGCCGCCGCTGCGCCTCGTCCACCACGCCGGAAAAGCTGGTGTGCAGATCGGCGAAAATCGCCTCGGAGGGCACGAAGAGGATGGCGGCCTCCGCCGTCTCGCCGGCGATCAGGTATTTCTTCGCGATATCCTCCACATGCCGGCGCATATCGGCGGCGAAGAGGCGGGAGGCGGCGGTACGGGCCGCCACGTCATCACCCGCCTCGCGCAGCGCCTGCCAGGCCTCCAACGGAAATTTGCTGTCCACCACCACCGGCCCCGGCGGATGCGGCAGGCGGATCAGGCAGTCGCAGCGCATGCCGTTGGAGAGCACATGCTGCCAGGCGAAGCCCTCGGCCGGCAGCCGGTCCTCGATCAGCTGGCGCAGCTGCATCTCGCCGAAGGCACCGCGCGCCTGCTTGTTGCCGAGGATGGCCGCCAGGCTGCCCACCTGGCTGCCCAGCGCCTCCATGTTCTGCCGGGCGGCGTCGATCACCGCCAGCCGCTCATGGATCTGCCCCGCCGTCTCCTGCGTCCGCTGCGCCTGCTCGGAAAGGCTGCGCGCCAGCTTCTCGTTCTGCGCCGCCAGGGCGGCATCCAGCCGCTCGTTCTGCGCGGCGATGGCGCGGTTCAGCGACTCGGCCATCTGCGCCATGCGCCCGGCGGCCTCCAGCCGGTCCTCGGCCATGCGGCGCTCCTGCGCGGCCAGGGCCTCGTCCAGCCGCCGCGCGCCGCCCTCCAGCCGCTCGGCCAGGGCGCGGTCCTGCTGCGCCATCCGGTCGATAGTGGCGCCGGCCAGCCGCTCCTGCGTCGCCGCCACGGCCTCCAGCTTGCCGGCGAGCATGGCGAAGGCGCCGGTGGCATCGGCCCCCGACGGGCGGCGCAGCGCCGCCAGGGCCAGCAGCAGCACCAGAACCCCCAAGGCCGCCACTGCGACCAACAGCATGGTCTCAGACATCGTTCACCCTGCGTTCCATGGGGCAGCATTCCTGCGGGGGATGGCCGACGCAAGAGGTCCATGACCTCCGGCGCGCGACATCCGCGCATAAAAAAACGGGTGCCGCCGCAGGCGCACCCGTGAACCCGAAGAAGGAGGAAGGGGCCTGGGGGAATTCATTCCCCCAGACTTTCCCCGGCCTCAGTGCCGGAAGTGGCGCATCCCCGTCAGTACCATGGCGAGGCCGGCCTCATCCGCCGCCGCGATCACCTCGTTGTCGCGGATCGAGCCACCCGGCTGGATCACCGCCGTGGCACCCGCCGCCGCCGCCGCCTGCAACCCGTCGGCGAAGGGGAAGAAGGCGTCGGAGGCCACCACCGAGCCATGCGCCAGCGGCGCCGCGAGGCCGGCGGCCTTGGCGGCCTCGGCGCTCTTCCAGGCGGCGATGCGGGCGGAATCCACCCGGCTCATCTGCCCGGCGCCGATGCCCACCGTGGCGCCACCCTTGGCATAGACGATGGCATTGGACTTCACGTGCTTGCAGACGCGGAAGGCGAAGAGCAGGTCCGCCATCTCCTGCTCCGTCGGCGCGCGCTTCGTCACCACCTTCAGGCTGTCCTGGCTGACGCGCCCGGCATCGCGGGACTGCGCCAGGAAGCCGCCGGAGACGCTGCGGAAGATCCGCCCCGGTGCCGCCGCGTCCGGCAGCCCGCCGGTCAGCAGCAGGCGCAGGTTCTTCTTGCGGGCGAAGATGGCGCGCGCCGCCTCATCCGCATCCGGGGCGACGACGACCTCGGTGAAGATGGCGGAGATCCTCTCGGCGGCGGCGGCGTCCAGCACCCGGTTGGCGGCGATGATGCCGCCGAAGGCCGAGACGGGGTCGCAGCGCAGCGCAAGATCCCAGGCCTCCGCCAGGCTCCCGGCCGTCGCCACGCCGCAGGGATTGGCGTGCTTGACGATGACGATGGAGGGCGCGTCGAACTCGGCGACACATTCGAAGGCGGCGTCGGTGTCGTTCAGGTTGTTGTAAGACAGTTCCTTGCCCTGCACCTGCGTCGCGGTGGCGATGCCCGGGCGGTTGCTGCCATCGGTGTAGAAGGCCGCCTGCTGGTGCGGGTTCTCGCCATAGCGCAGGGTCTGCTTCAGCACGCCGGGCACGGAGAGGCGCGGCGGGAATTCCTGGCCCAGCCGCTCGGCGAACCAGGCGGCGATGGCGGCGTCATAGGCCGCCGTGCGGGCGAAAGCCGCCGCCGCCAGCCGCTTGCGGGTGGCGAGGCTGGTGCCGCCGGTGGCCTCGATCTCGGCCTGCAGCTCGGCCAGCTGCGCGGGTTCGGTCACCACCGCCACGTCGGCGTGGTTCTTGGCCGCCGCGCGCGTCAGCGCCGGGCCGCCGATATCGATCTCCTCGACCGTCTCCTCATAGGAGGCGCCCTTCGCCACCGTCGCCTCGAAGGGGTAGAGGTTGGAGATCAGCAGGTCGATCGGCGCGATCCGGTGCTCCGCCATCTGCGCGACATGCTTCGGGTCGTCGCGCCGGCCGAGCAGCCCGCCATGGATCTGCGGCACCAGCGTCTTGACGCGGCCGTCCAGGATCTCGGGGAAGCCGGTGTGGTCGGAGACCTCGACCACGGGAATGCCCGATTCGCGCAGCAGCCGCGCCGTGCCGCCGGTGGAGAGGATCTCCACGCCCTTCGCCGCCAGGAAGCGGGCGAAATCGACCAGCCCGGTCTTGTCGTGCACGGAGATCAGTGCACGGCGGATGGTCACGAGATCGGTCATGGCGGCATACCTTCCGGGGCGGAGGGGCGAGTGGAGGCGGATTCGGCGCCGGGATAGACCCTCACGGCCTTCCGCTCAACCGGAGGGGCCGCAAGGCTGCCCCGACAGCCCCCGCCGCTCACCCCGTGAAGGCGAAGGGCACGGCCCGGCCAGCGGCGGCGGCGCGCACGCTGCCATGGTTCTCGTCCTGGAATTCCTGCACCGACAGCGCCGCGAAACGCCCCCGCAGCGCCTCCAGCCGCGCCGCCATCCGCCGCACATTCTCCCCCATCACCCGCCCCGGCCTGGCGCGCATGCGCCCTTCCAGGGAACCGAAGGTCATCAACAGGCGCGGCACCGGTCCGGGCGGCGGGGGATGGGCGGCGAAACCCTCGCTCTCCCGCAGCAGCAGCCCCTCGCCCCACCAGATGGAGGGGCTGGCGGCCAGCCAGGTGGAGAAGCCCGCGGGCCGGGTGAACAGCGCGTGCAGCGTGAAGAGCCCGCCATAGGAATGGCCGAACAGCGCCTGCCGCGCCCGGTCGATGCGGAAGGCAGCCTCCACGGCAGGCTTCACCTCCCGCTCCATGATGGCCAGCAGCGCATCGGCGCCACCATTGCGGCCCGGCGCATCGGGCGCGGGGGGCGTATACTCGAAATCGCGCCGCTCCGGCTCGGCATCATCCAGCGGGAAGTCGATGGCGACGATCACCCCCTGCGCCGTGTCCGGCAGCAGCCGGCAGGCGCCGGTCAGCAGCGGGAACATGGCATTGCCATCCAGCGCGTAGAGCACCGGCCAACCCTGCGCCGGCGCCTCCCCCGGCGGCCAGGAGAGCAGGATGCGGTAGCGCCGGCCGCTGCGGGCCGTGAAGTCCCAGACCTCCGTCCGCTCGGGCTGGTAGTGCGCCTGGGCGGCCGGCCCCGCCACCGCCCCCCGCCCCGCCAGCAGCCCGCCGGCCAGACCGGCCCCTAGCATCCTCCGCCGCAGCCGCATCGGTATGTTCCCTTCGCCCGTCACGATCCTGGCCGTGCCAGCCAGGCGGCGCCGGCCCCGTCCGCCCCTGAGGGCAGCGGCGCGGCGGGGTCCGCCATCCAGGCCAGCAGGTCGGCGGTCACCACCTCACGCACCTTGTCGCGCAGCAGCAGGTGGTAGCCGTCCTGGTAACGCGCCAGACGGGGGGCCGCAGGCATCCGCCGCAGCGCCGCGCGGGTCACATCGGGCGGCACCACCCCATCCTTCGCTCCCTGCAGGATCAGCACGGGCATGGCGCAGCAGCGCGGCAGCGCGGCGGAGGCATGGTCCATCGCGTCCAGCAGCCCCCAGGCGGCATCCACCCGCGTCATCTTGATCACCAGCGGGTCCCGGCTGTTGCGGCGGAGCGCGTCCAGGTTGTCGCTGGCCATGATGCCGCCCGCCGCCGCCGGAAAGCCCAGCGCCGGCACGCTATGCGCCAGCGCCCAGAACAGCCCCACCCCCACCGGCCCCACCACCTGACGCGACCAGAAGGCCGGGGCCAGCAGCACCAGCCCATCGACCGGCACCGGCTCGGCCTGCGTCACGGACAGCAGCGCCACGGCGGCGCCCATGCTCTCCCCCATCAGGAAGAGGGGCAGGTCCGGGTGCCGCGCCTTCAGTTGCCGCGCGGCCGTGGCGGCATCGCGCACCAGGGCCGCGGCGCCAGGCCAGTAGCCACGTGCCGGTGCCTGGCCGAAGCCGCGCTGGTCATAGGCATGCACCTCCACCCCCGCCGCCGTCAGCCGGCCGACGCTGTCGAGCAGGAAATTGCCGGAATGCTCATTGAAGCCATGCAGCGCCAGCAGCACGGCCCGGGGCGGCCCGCCTTCGGCCGGCCAGACGCGGCGGGGCAGGCTGGCGCCGTCCTCGGCGATGACAGGCTCGGCCAGTGGAGGCGGCGCATCCGGCGCATCCCCTTGCGGCACCGCCTCCACCGCCGTCCTGTCCAGGCGGTAGCCCAGCGCGGCCGGACCCTGCGCCACCACCTGCGGCGCGCAGCCGACCAGCGGCCCGGCCAGGGCGGCCGCCAGCAGCGGCGGAAGCATGCGGCTCATGATGCGATGCGCCATGACAGGCTGGCTTAGCGCGCGCCATCCGGGCGGTCCACGGCAAAGCCCGCCACCTCCGCGCGCGGCGGAAATAGCGGCGGTTCCACGATTTAACCTTGCCAATTCATGAACAAACCTTCATTTAAGCCTCGATCCGGGCCCCTCTGGCGACCCGGCGGGTCTCTGCCGAGCCCGCCTTCGTGATGTCGGATCGACTTCTTCGCGCAACCGGGCCCGGCGCGCTCTCCTCCTCATGACAGGCGGATTCCGTGCGGCTGGCCCCCTGAGAGGAGGAGCCTTTCGGCATGGAAGCCTCACCCGTATTCTGGGTCGCGTTCAACGCGGCCGTGCTTGCTTTGTTGCTGCTCGACCTTGGCGTCTTCGCCAAGAAGGAGGCGAATGGCGACCCGGCCCCCGTGCCGGTCAAGACCGCGCTTATCAAATCCGCCGCCTATATCGCGCTGGCCGGCCTGTTCTTCGTCTGGCTGCGCATGAGCTATGGCGCGACGGAGGAGGAGCGCGCGACCAAGAGCCTTGAATTCGTGACCGGCTATGTCATCGAATGGTCGCTCTCAGTCGACAACATCTTCGTCTTCGTCCTGCTCTTCGCCAAGTTCGGCGTGCCGGCGGCCTATCAGCACCGCGTGCTGTTCTGGGGCATCCTGGGCGCGCTGGTGATGCGCGGCATCATGATCCTGGTCGGCACCGCCCTGCTGCGGGAATTCGACTGGCTGATGGTGCTCTTCGGCCTTTTCCTGGTCTGGTCCGGCTGGAAGATGCTGCGCTCCGCCGATGAGGAGGAGGACCCCACCGACAGCTCCATCCTGGCCTGGATGCGCCGCCGCCTGCCGGTCACGGATGGCTACCGGGGCAATGCCTTCACGGTGCGGGAAGCCGGCAAGCTGATGGTCACGCCGCTGCTGCTGGTGCTGGTGCTGATCGAGCTGACGGACCTGTTCTTCGCGCTGGACAGCATCCCCGCCATCTTCGCGGTCTCGACCGACCCCTTCATCGTCTACACGGCCAATGTCTTCGCGATCCTGGGCCTGCGCGCCATGTATTTCGCGCTGGCGGGCGTCATCCACCGCTTCCGCTACCTGAAGCATGGCCTGTCCATCGTGCTGATGGTCGTGGGCGTGAAGATGCTGGCCAACTGGTTCGCCGGCGGCAAGGCGGTCCCCGTGGAATACGCGCTGATGGTCACGGGCGGCATCATCGCCGGCTCCATCATCCTCTCCCTCTGGAAGACGCGGGGCGAGCCGGTGGTGGACGAACACCCGAAGGTGATCGAGCAGGGCCGCTGAGGCCCAGATGGCAGAGGGCGGGCCATGCGGGCCCGCCCTCGCCCCTTTGCCCCGGCGCCCCGCTCGCCCTATGGTCCGGCCCGACCCTGCCGCAGATCCCTGGGATTCAGCCGATGCGCGATGCGAAACTGACGGGCTATACCCCCAAAGCCACCCCCGGCGTGACGCCGGAGGAGATCACCACCGTCCAGAGCCGCCTGGTCCCTTGCGACAATGGCGGCGGCTGGAAGGGCCATCCCCTGGTTTATCTGCGGATCGAGGACAAGCAGGTCACCTGCCCCTACTGCTCCCGCACCTATGTGCTGGCCGATGGCGCCGGGGACGATGGCCACCACTAAGCCGGCCGCCGGCGCGGCGGACCTCCCGGCCGAGGTGGTGCGGCAGGACAAGCCTCACCTCATCCTGGTCGATGGCTCGGGCTATATCTTCCGCGCCTTCCATGCCCTGCCGCCGATGACGCGGCCGGATGGCGTGCCGGTCAATGCCGTCTTCGGCTTCACCAGCATGCTGGGCAATTTCCTGACCAAGCATGCGGGCAGCCATATCGCGGTGGTCTTCGACCGCTCCCGCGTCACCTTCCGCAACCAGATCTATGCCGACTACAAGGCCCACCGCCCAGAGCCGCCGCCGGAGCTGGTGCCGCAATTCGCGCTGATCCGGGAGGCCACGGCCGCCTTCGGCGTCGCCTGCCTGGAGCTGGAGAATTACGAGGCCGACGATCTGATCGCCGCCTATGCCAAGGCCTTCTCGGCCGAGGGCGGGCAGGTGACGGTGGTCTCCTCCGACAAGGACCTGATGCAGCTGGTCGGGCCCAACGTCCAGTTGCTGGACCCGATCAAGCAGAAGCCGATCCGCGAGCCCGAGGTCTTCGAGAAATTCGGCGTCACCCCGGACAAGGTGGTGGAAGTCCAGGCCCTGGCCGGCGACAGCACGGACAACGTGCCCGGCGTGCCTGGCATCGGCCTCAAGACCGCCGCCCAGCTCATCCAGGAATATGGTGACCTGGAGAACCTGCTGGCCTGCGCCGGGCAGATCAAGCAGCCCAAGCGCCGCGAATCGCTGCAGAATTTCGCCGAGCAGGCCCGCATCAGCCGCCAGCTGGTGCTGCTGGATGCCGACGCCCCCCTGCCCCGGCCCATCGACGAATTGCTGGCCCAACCGCCGGAGCCAGGCAAGCTGGCCGTCTTCCTGCGCGACCAGGGTTTTCGCTCCCTGCTGCACCGCATGGGGCTGGAGGGCGATGCCGGCACCCCCGCCACCAGCCAGCCGCGCCATGCCCCCGCCATCCTGGCCCAGGCCGAGCCGGTGGGCGCCCCGCCCGAGGACGCGCCCGGCTTCGGCCCCTACGAGACCGTCACCGACCTCGAGACCCTGAACCGCTGGGTGGAGGAGGCGCGCGCCGCCGGCACCGTGGCGCTGGATACCGAGACGGACAGCCTGGACGCGCTGAACGCGAAGCTGGTCGGCATCTCGCTCGCCGTGGCGCCGGGCCGCGCCTGCTACATCCCGCTGGCCCATGGCCCCAAGCCCGGCAATGGCGACATGCTGGAAGCGGCGCCCGAGGCCCCCGTGCAGATCCCGCTGCGCGAGGCGCTCTCCGCTTTGCAGCCGATGCTGGAGGACCCCGCCACCCTGAAGGTGCTGCACAACGCCAAATACGACCTGGAAGTGCTCGGCCGCCCGCAGGCCGAGGGCGCCAATAGCGGCATCGAGGTTTCTCCCGTCGATGACACCATGCTGATCTCCTACAGCATGGATGCCGGCCGCCATGGCCATGGGATGGACGAGCTGTCGCTGCGCCACCTCGGCCACAGCCCCATCCCCTATGACCAGGTCACCGGCACCGGCCGCAACCGCGTCCCCTTCTCCCAGGTCGATCTGGAGAAGGCGACGGCCTATGCCGCCGAGGATGCCGATGTCACGCTGCGGCTGTGGCAGATGCTCAAGCCCCGGCTGCGCACCGACAAGGCGCTCGCGCTCTACGAGCAGGTGGAGCGCCGCATGATCGCCGTGCTGAAGCAGATGGAGATGGCGGGCATCCGCGTCGACGGCGTGGAACTGGCCCGCATCGGCGAGGATTTCTCCCAGCGCATGGTGACGCTGGAGCAGCAGATCCACGAACTCGCCGGCCGCCCCTTCAACGTCGGCTCCCCCAAGCAACTGGGAGAAATCCTGTTCGACGAGATGAAGCTGCCCGGCGGCAAGCGTGGCAAGGCCGGCGCCTGGGGCACCGATGCCAGCGTGCTGGAGGATCTCGCCGCCCGCGGGCATGAACTGCCCCGGACGGTGCTGCACTGGCGCCAGCTCTCCAAGCTGAAATCGACCTATGTGGAAGGGCTGGCGGCGCAGCTCGACCCGCGCGACGGCCGCGTCCACACCGATTTCTCCATGGCCATCACCTCCACGGGCCGGCTCTCCTCCACCGAGCCGAACCTGCAGAACATTCCCATCCGCACCGAGGAAGGCGTGCGAATCCGCCGCGCCTTCGTGGCCTCCCCGGGGCATGTGCTGCTGGCGGCCGACTATTCGCAGATCGAGCTGCGGCTGCTGGCCCACCTCGCTGATGTGCCCAGCCTGCGCGAGGCTTTCGCCCAGGACGAGGACATCCACAGCCGCACGGCCTCCGACATCTTCGGCCTGCCGCCGGACAAGGTGGACCGCGAGGCCCGGCGCCGCGCCAAGACCATCAATTTCGGCATCATCTACGGCATGTCGGCCTTCGGCCTGGCCGCGCGCCTGGGCATCGGCCCCGGCGAGGCCAAGGGCATCATCGACGCCTATTTCGCCCAGTATCCCGGCATCCGCGCCGAGATGGAGCGGCTGAAGGAGGAAGCCCGCATCAACGGCTTCGCGCTCACCCCCTTCGGCCGCAAGCTCTGGATCGACGGCATCACCTCCAAGGACATGTCCCGCCGGGGCAATGCCGAGCGCGCGGCCATCAACGCCCCCTTCCAGGGCGGGGCGGCCGAGATCATCAAGCGCGCCATGGTGCGGATGCCCAAGGCCCTGAAGGATGCCGGGCTGGACGCCAAGATGCTGCTGCAGGTGCATGACGAACTGCTGTTCGAAGTGCCGCAGGGGCAGCTCACCGCCACCTCCGCCGTGGTGAAGCAGGTGATGGAAAGCGTGGCGGAACTGCGCGTGCCGCTGCGGGCCGAGATCGGGCACGGGGCGAACTGGGCGGAAGCGCACTGAGGCCGTGACTGGAGGGGCGCCGCCCCTCCAGGCCGCCCCGCCGGGGTGACAGTGTCACCCCGGACCCCGCCATTAATCCGCCCCTCGCGGCGCGGTGGGGCACGCCGGAGGTCACGGGCCTCCGGCGACCGACATCTCAGCCTGCCCGGTTGAAGCTTCATCCTGAGGAAGACCCGAGGCGGGGCCTGGGTGGAGTTTCCACCCCGGTGGGGGGTCCAGGGGGCGGCGCCTCCTGGCCACGTCCATCCATTCCGCACCCGCTACCCTTCATTTCCCCTGCCGCCCGTGTCACCTTAGCGGGCGCAGGCGCGCGTCTTGGCGTGCCGATCCGTATATCTCAAGGAGCGAGTCATGGCTGGCGTCTTCTGGCACGAGGGCAAGTGGTCCACTGAGGAGCCGAAGCTGCTGGGCCCGATGGACCATGCCTTCTGGCTGGGTTCCATCGTGTTCGACGGCGCGCGCGCCATTCGTGGCCTGGTGCCGGATCTGGACCTGCATTGCTTCCGCGCCGTCCAGAGCGCGCTGAACATGGGCATGAAGCCCGGCCTGGACGCCCACACCATCGAGGCCCTGTGCCGCGAGGGCGTGGCGAAGATGCCGGCCGATGCCGAGCTCTACATCCGCCCGCAGTTCTTCATCCGCCGCGGCATCGGCGCCGCCTTCCCGGACCCGGACAGCACGGAGTTCGTGCTCTCCATCTATGACGCGCCGATGCCGGATGCCTCCGTGGGCTTCTCCGCCTGCCTGGTGCCGGAGCGCCGCCCGGCGCCGGACATGGCGCCCACCAATGCCAAGGCCTCGGCGCTGTACCCGAATTCCTCCCGCGCCGCCGCCTCGGCCCGCGACAAGGGCTTCCAGAACGCCGTGCTCTGCGACTTCGAGGGCAATGTGGCGGAATTCGCCACCTCCAACCTGATGCTGGTGAAGGACGGCGTGGTGATGACGCCGGCGGCCAACAACACCTTCCTGGCCGGCATCACCCGCACCCGCGTGCTGACCCTGCTGCGCGAGGCCGGCATCGAGGCGCGCGAATGCAAGGTGACGCCGGACATGCTGCGCGAGGCGGATGAGATCTTCGCCACCGGCAATTTCGGCAAGGTGCAGTTCTGCACCAACTTCGAGGGCCGCGCGCTGCCGATCGGCCCGATCGGCACCAAGGCACGGGAGCTGTATTTCGCCTGGGCGGAATCCACCTCCCGCCTGCTGCCCAAGGCGGCCTGAGCCCGCCCATGAAACCGTCGCGCGGCCGGGCGCAGCCCGCCGCGCGGCGCCCGCCTCCCCCGCCCCGCCTGCCGGCCGAGCCGCCGCCCGAAATCGCCGCCCGCATCCTGCTGCGCACGGAAGCCGTGTTGGTGCTGGACAAGCCCGCCGGCCTGCCCGTCCATGCCGGCCCGCGCGGCGGCGCGAGCCTGGAGGACTGGCTGCCGCAGCTGGCCTTCGGCAAGAAGCGCGTCCCGCAGCCCGCACACCGCCTGGATACCGATACCGCCGGCTGCCTCGTGCTGGGCCGTACCCAGCCTGCCCTGGCGGAACTCGGCGCCCTCTTCGCCGCCGGCCGGGCGGAGAAGACCTACTGGGCCGTGGTGAAGGGCGCCGGCCCCACTGATGCCCAAGGCCGGATCGACCTGCCGCTCCGCAAGACCAGCAGTGCCGCCCGCGGCTGGCGAATCGAGCCGCATCCGGAAGGCCAGCCCGCCACCACCCTCTGGCGCGTGCTGGGCCGTGGCCCCGGCCTCTGCTGGCTGGAGCTGCGCCCCCGCACCGGCCGCACGCATCAGCTGCGCGTCCATTGCGCGGCGCTGGGCTTCCCCATCCTCGGCGACCCCTTCTACGGCACTGCCGCGCCGGGCGGGCTGCACCTGCTGGCCCGCGCCATCCGCCTGCCGCTCACGCCCCCTGTCATGGCCGAGGCTCCGGTGCCCGCCGCCATGCGCCCGGCCTTCGCCGCCTGCGGCTGGCCGCTGGAAGGCTGATGGCGCCGCCACTTGTGTTCCCGTGGCGGCAATCCGGCGCGACTGCGAAATCATTCAGCAAGCCCTTGAAACCGACCGACTAAATACGCAACTCTCATCCAGCACCAGCCGTAGGGACAGCCAGGGAGCGGCCGCGCGCCGCCAAAGGCCCGGCGATTCTGCTTGACGGGGCGCCCGTAGCTGTCTTAGGCGGTTTTCCAAACCTTGCCGCCGGCCTGGCTGCAAGGTTGTCCGGTTTTATAGGCCAGTCGTTTCGGCGGCGAGCCAAGCCGGTCCGGCAAGGGGGGGCCGATATTCCTCCTGTCATCACAGGGTCAGGGACAGCCGCGACGTCGGCACCCGACCAAGCCGTGCCCGCCAGCCAGCGGGGGCGCAGGAACCGGCCCGGGTGCGTTGCCTGGGCCAGAAGCAGGATATTCCCGCTATATGACCGAAGACTTTGCTGCCCTGCTCGACGAGACGCTGGGTGCCGACACCGGCTTCGCCGGCTCTGTCGTCACCGGCCGCGTCATCCGCGTCGATGACGACTATGCCGTCGTCGATGTCGGCCTCAAGAGCGAGGGCCGCGTTCCCCTGAAGGAATTCGCTCCTCAGGGTCAGAAGGCCGAAGTTCAGCCCGGCGACGTGATCGAGCTGTTCGTCGAGCGTTACGAGGACCGGGACGGCTCCATCGTCCTGTCCCGTGAGAAGGCTCGCCGCGAGGAAGCCTGGACCAACCTGGAGAAGGCGTTCAACGCGCAGCAGCGCGTCAACGGCGTCATCTTCGGCCGCGTGAAGGGTGGCTTCACCGTCGACCTCGGCGGCGCCGTGGCCTTCCTGCCCGGCTCCCAGGTCGATATTCGCCCGGTGCGCGATGTCGGTCCGCTGATGGGCTCCCCGCAGCCGTTCCAGATCCTGAAGATGGACCGCGCCCGCGGCAACATCGTGGTCTCGCGCCGCGCTGTGCTGGAAGAGACGCGCGCCGAGCAGCGCTCCGAGCTGATCCAGGGCCTCAAGGAAGGCATGATCCTGGACGGCGTGGTCAAGAACATCACCGACTACGGTGCGTTCGTCGACCTCGGCGGCGTGGACGGCCTGCTGCATGTCACCGACATCGCCTGGCGCCGCATCAACCACCCGTCCGAGGCCCTGACCATCGGTCAGCAGGTCCGCGTGCAGGTGATCCGCTTCAACCCGGAGACGCAGCGCATCTCCCTGGGCATGAAGCAGCTGATGTCCGATCCGTGGGAAGGCGTGGCGATCAAATACCCGGTGGGTGCGAAGTTCTCCGGCCGCGTGACCAACATCACCGACTACGGCGCCTTCGTGGAGCTGGAGCCGGGCGTCGAGGGTCTGGTCCACGTCTCCGAGATGAGCTGGACCAAGAAGAACGTCCATCCGGGCAAGATCGTCGCCACTTCGCAGGAAGTCGACGTGCTGATCCTGGACGTGGACGAGCCGAAGCGCCGCATCAGCCTCGGCCTGAAGCAGGCCCAGGGCAACCCCTGGGAGCTGTTCCTGGAGGCCCATGGCCCCGGCTCGATCGTCGAGGGCGAGATCCGCAACATCACCGAGTTCGGTCTGTTCGTGGGTCTGGCTCCCGAGATCGACGGCATGGTGCACATGTCCGACCTCTCCTGGGATCTCCCGGGCGAGCAGGCGATGGCCGAGTACCAGAAGGGCCAGATCGTCAAGGCCAAGGTGCTGGACGTGGACGTCGAGAAGGAGCGTATCTCCCTCGGCATCAAGCAGCTTGAGGCCGATCCGGCCGCCGAGGTGCTGGACCGCGTCCGCAAGAACGACATCGTCACCTGCATCGTGACGAAGGTCGAGCAGAACGGCATCGAGGTGAAGGTCGACGAGGTCCTGACGGGCTTCATCCGCCGCGCCGAACTGGCCCGCGACCGTGGCGACCAGCGCCCCGACAAGTTCGCCATTGGCGAGAAGGTCGATGCGAAGGTGACCGCCGTGGACCGCGCCGCCCGCCGCCTGGCCCTGACCATCAAGGGCAAGGAAGTCGAGGAGGAGCGTGAGGCGATGAAGGAGTACGGCACCACCGACTCCGGCGCCTCGCTGGGCGACATCCTGGGCGCGGCTATCCGCCGCCGCAACCAGATGGTCTCCGAAGACTGATCCAGCCCCGCAAGGGACTGGAACTGACGATGCGCCCGGGGTGGTTATCCACCCCGGGCGTTTTCGTTTGCGGGGTGCCCGGCCCGGGCCCGCAGCCTGCACTTGACCCTGGCTACCCCAACCGGCCATGGATGCCCCTGCATGAGCGCTTCCCTGCAACCTGACCTTCTGGTCGACCGCCGGCGCCTGAAGCGGCAGCTTCTCGTCTGGCGCGTCCTGGCCGTGCTGCTGGCGGCTCTGGCGGCCTTCGTCGCCTTCCGGGGCGCCACCAGCCTCGCCGGCCGCGGGCACCTGGTGCGGCTGAAGGTCGAGGGCGCCATCACCGACGACTACCGCGTCTCCGACACGCTGGAGGCCGCCGCGCGCAACAGCGCCGTGAAGGGCCTGATCCTCTCCATCGACAGCCCCGGCGGCACCGTCTCGGGCGGGGAGGCGCTGCATGCGGCCGTCGCCCGCTTCCAGCAGCGCAAGCCGGTCGTGGCGGTGATGCGCGGCACCGCCGCCTCCGCCGCCTATATGGCCGCCCTGCCGGCCGAGCGGATCTTCGCGCGGGAGAGCACGATCACCGGCTCCATCGGCGTGCTGATGCAATCCTTCGACGTGTCGGAGCTGCTGGAGGCCATCGGCGTGCAGCCGGAAACGCTGACCTCCGGCCCGCTGAAGGCGCAGCCCAGCCCCTTCCAGCCCCTGACGCCGGAGGGCCGCGCGGCCATGCAGTCCGTCATCAACGACCTGCAAAGCCAGTTCGTGGGCATGGTGGCCGAGGGCCGGCACATGACGGTCGAGGAAGTGCGTCCGCTGGCGGACGGCCGAGTCTATACCGGGCGCCAGGCGCTCTCGCTGAAGCTGGTGGATGCCATCGGCGGAGAGCCTCAGGCCCGCGCCTGGCTGGCCGAGGCCAGGCAGATTCCGGCCAATATCCCTGTGCGCGACCTCGATCCTCGCGATTTTTCCGAGCGGACCTTTGGCTTCGCCTTGCGTGGCATCGCGAAAAGCGTGATTTCAGAATGGCTTGCGATTGACGGCGTGCGGGCCGTTTGGCAGCCTTGAGCCCCGACCCAGCGACCCCTGCCCACCGAGGAGACCGGCGCGACATGACGAAATCCGAATTGATCGCGCAGCTGGCGGCGGCCAATCCGCATCTGCGGCAGCCGGATGTCGAGCTGATCGTGGGCACCATCTTCGACGAGATCAGCGCCGCCCTGGCGCGCGGGGACCGGGTGGAGCTGCGCGGCTTCGGCGCCTTCTCCGCCAAGCAGCGCGACCCCCGCACCGGCCGCAACCCCCGCACGGGTGAGGCGGTGGAAGTGGCCAGCAAGGCCGTGCCCTATTTCAAGCCGGGCAAGGAACTGCGGGAGCGCGTGAATGGCGGCCCGCTGCAGGCGCCCCGCCGCGGCGCCGGCGGCCGCAGCGCCGCGCCGGCGGAGTAAGACAGGATGCTCGCCCTGCTGCTGGCCGCGCCGCTGCTGCTTCTGCTGGTCCTCTTCGCCATTTCCAATACCGCCCCGGTGGAGCTGCAGCTCTGGCCCTTCGACTTCGTCTGGCAACTGCCGCTGGCCGGCGCGGTGCTGGGCGCCGCCTTCCTGGCCTTCCTGCTGGGCGCCGTGCTGGCCTGGGGCAGCGGCCTGCATTACCGCGCCCGCGCCCACCAGCTGCAGAACGCCGCCCGCCTCCTGGAGGCCGAGGTGTCCGAGCTGCGCGCCCAGCAGGCGACGCAGGTGCCCAATACCCAGGCCACCCCGGTGTCGGCCGGCACCGCTCTGGCCCCGGCCGGCCGCACCGCGTAAAAGGGGCGGCATGAACGCCGCTCCCGATCTCTCCCGCACCTCCTGGGCCAAGCCGAACCGCTGCGGCATCATCGCCGCCCTGGATACGCCGGACCCCGCGAAGGCGCTGGGCTGGGCGGCGGCGGTGGCGCCCCATGTCGGGCTGGTGAAGGTGGGGCTGGAGCTGTTCTGCGCCGCCGGCCCCGCGGTGGTGCGGGACATCGCCCGCCACCGCCCGGTCTTCCTGGACCTGAAGTTCCACGACATCCCGAATACCGTAGCCGGCGCCGTCCGCTCCGTCTGCGCCGAGCCGCCAGCGATGCTGACGCTGCATGGCGGCGGCGGCGCGCCGATGATCGAGGCCGCCCGCCGCGCCGCCGAGGAGACGGCGGGCGCCCGCCGCCCCGCCATCCTGGCCGTGACGGTGCTGACCAGCTTCACCGCCGCCCAGCTGGCCGAGACCGGCGTCTCCGGCGGCCCGGCGCAGCAGGTGCTGCGGCTGGCGCGGCTCGCGCTCTCCGCCGGGGCCGACGGGCTGGTCTGCAGCCCGCATGAGGTCTCGCGCCTGCGCGATGCCTTCGGTGATGCGCCGCTGCTGGTGGTGCCGGGCGTGCGCCCCGCCGGCAGCGACGCAGGCGACCAGGCCCGCGTCGCGACGCCTGAGGAAACGGCCGCCGCCGGGGCCGACTGGCTGGTCATCGGCCGCCCCATCACCGCCAGCGGCAGCCCGGGCGAGGCCGCCGCGCGCATCGCCGCCACCTTATGAGCATCGAGGTCAAGATCTGCGGCATCTGCGATGCCGAGGGACTGGACAGCGCCGCGCGCAGCGGCGCGCATCTTGTGGGCTTCGTCTTCTACCCCCCCTCCCCCCGCGCGGTGGTGCCGGAGCAGGCGGCACGGCTGGCCCAGCGCCTCTCCCCCGGCATCACCCCCGTCGGCCTTTTCGTGGACGCGACGGACGAGGCCATCCAGGAGGTGTTGGAGGAGGTGCCGCTGCGGCTGTTGCAGTTGCACGGGCAGGAAAGCCCGGAACGCTGCGCCGAGATCCGCGCCCGCTTCGGCCTGCCGGTGATGAAGGCGCTGGGCATCGCCACCGAGGCGGATCTCGCCCGGCTCGACGCCTATGCCCCGGCGGTGGACCGCTTCCTGCTGGATGCCAAGCCGCCGCCGGGCGCGAGCCTGCCCGGGGGCAATGCCACCAGCTTCGACTGGACCCTGCTGGCCGGGCGCTCCATCCCCCGCCCCTGGATGCTGGCGGGCGGGCTGACACCGGTGAACGTGGCCGGCGCCCTCCGCGCCAGCGGGGCGCGGGCGGTCGATGTCTCCTCGGGCGTCGAGCGCATGCGGGGGGTGAAGGACCCCGTGCTGATCCGGGCCTTCGTCTCGGCCGCGCATTCGGCCGGCTGAGGCCGGGCATCAGGCATCAGACGCGGCGGCGCGCTTCTGCCGCCCCGCGCGAAGAGATGCCTACCCGCCGCCTCCCCCGCGCGCTACACACATCCCCCCGTACGGAGGGATGGATCTTGAACCAGCCGTTGACCAATTCGCTCCGTCAGGGTCCCGATGCGCGTGGGCGCTTCGGCCAGTTCGGTGGCCGCTATGTCGCCGAGACCCTGATGCCCCTGCTGCTCGAACTGGAGCAGGCCTATGACGCCGCCAAGAAGGACGCGGCGTTCATGGCGGAGTGGCGATGGCTGCTGAAGGATTATGTCGGCCGCCCCAGCCCGCTCTGGTTCGCCCGCCGGCTGACGGAACACCTCGGCGGCGCCAAGGTCTATCTGAAGCGCGAGGAGCTGAACCACACCGGCGCGCATAAGATCAACGCCGTCCTCGGCCAGATCCTGCTGGCGCGGCGCATGGGCCGCCACCGCATCCTGGCCGAGACCGGGGCGGGGCAGCATGGCGTCGCCACCGCCACGGCCTGCGCCCTCTTCGGCATGAAATGCGTCGTCTATATGGGCGCAACCGATGTCGAGCGGCAGGCGCCGAACGTCTTCCGCATGAAGCTGCTGGGCGCGGAGGTGGTGCCCGTCACCGCCGGCGCCGGCACGCTGAAGGACGCGATGAACGAGGCGCTGCGGGACTGGGTCGCGAATATCCACGACACCTATTACTGCATCGGCACCGTCGCCGGCCCGCATCCCTATCCGCAGATGGTGCGGGACTTCCAATGCGTGGTGGGCGAGGAGACGCGCGAGCAGATCCTGGAACTGGAAGGCCGCCTGCCGGATGCACTGGTCTGCGCCGTCGGCGGCGGCTCCTCGGCCATGGGGCTCTTCCACCCCTTCCTGGACGACAAGGAGGTGGCGCTCTGGGGCGTCGAGGCCGCCGGGCGCGGCATGGACACCAAGGAGCACGCGGCCTCCCTCAACCGGGGTCGCCCTGGCGTGCTGCATGGCAACATGACCTACCTGCTGCAGGACCGGCACGGGCAGATCCAGGAGGCGCATTCCATCTCGGCCGGGCTGGACTATCCCGGCATCGGCCCGGAGCATTCCTGGCTGCACGAGACCGGCCGCGCCACCTATGTCGGCATCACCGATGACGAGGCGCTGGAGGCCTTCCAGCTCTGCTCGAAGCTGGAGGGCATCATCCCCGCGCTGGAATCCTCGCACGGCCTGGCGCAGGTGATGAAGCTCGCCCCCACCATGGGTAAGGACAAGATCATCGTGCTGAACCTCTCCGGGCGCGGGGACAAGGACATCTTCACCGTCGCCAAGCATCTGGGAGAGCAGCTGTGAGCGAAGTGGCGCAACAGGCGCGCGGCCGGATCGCCGCGCGCTTCGCGCGGCTGAAGCAGGAAGGGCGCGGCGCGCTGATGCCCTTCCTGGAAGCCTATGATCCCGACCCCGCCACCAGCATGGCCATCCTGCGCGGCATGCCCGGCGCGGGGGCGGACCTGATCGAGCTCGGCGTGCCGTTCAGCGACCCGATGGCGGATGGCCCGACCATCCAGCTCGCCGGGCAGCGCGCGCTGAAGGCGGGCGGGACGCTCGCCGGGGCGCTGGCCATGGTGCGGGACTTCCGCCGCGACGATGACGAGACGCCCATCATCCTGATGGGCTACCTCAACCCCATCCTCTCCTACGGCACCGACCGCTTCTGCACCGATGCCGCCTCCTCCGGCGTGGATGGGCTGATCGTGGTGGACCTGCCGCCCGAGGAAGCCGATATCCTGGCCCCCTGCACCACGGCGCAGGGGCTGGACCTCATCCGGCTGGTGGCCCCCACCACCGATGATGCGCGGCTGCCCAAGGTGCTGAACGGCACCAGCGGCTTCATCTACTATGTCGCCATCGCCGGCATCACCGGCACCCGCAGCGCCGAGGCCGGCACGCTGGAACAGGCCATCCCGCGCCTGCGGAAATTCACCGACCTGCCCATCGCCATCGGCTTCGGCGTCCGCACGCCGCAGCAGGCGGCGGAGGCGGCGAGGATCGCCGATGGCGCCGTGGTGGCCTCCGCGCTGATCGAGACCCTGGCCAAGAGCCTGGACGAGCAGGGCCGCGCGGCGCCGGATACGGTGCGGCGCGTGCTGGACCAGGTGCGCGACCTGGCCAGCGCCGTGCGCGGCAACTGAAACCGGCGCCGGAGGGGGCACCGCCTCCTCCGGCCACCCCTGGCGGCCCGCCACATCTCCTGAAAGCCTGAGCTGGGCACTGGAATGAACCGCGCCCCGCAATCCCGCGCCTCCCCGCCGCCGAAACCACCCGCGAACCTCTGCGCTCCCGCTGCGTTTAGTGACCAGCCACACGGGAAGGATCACGGGCATGAAGGCGCTGGCCTGGCATGGCAAAGGCGATATCCGCTGCGACAACGTCTCCGATCCCAGGATCGAGGACGGCCGCGACGCCATCATCAAGGTGACGTCCTGCGCCATCTGCGGCTCGGACCTGCATCTCTTCGACGGCGTCATCCCCAGCATGAAGCATGGCGACGTGCTGGGCCACGAGACCATGGGCGAAGTCGTCGAGGTCGGGCGCGACAACAGGAAGCTGAAGGTCGGCGACCGCGTGGTGGTGCCCTTCACCATCTCCTGCGGCGAATGCTTCTTCTGCAGGAACGGCTATTTCTCCGGCTGCGAGCGCAGCAACCCGAACCGCGAGATGGCCACCAAGCTCTGGGGCAATTCCCCCGCCGGGCTCTTCGGCTATTCGCATCTGCTGGGCGGCTTCGCCGGCGGGCAGGCCGAGTATCTGCGCGTGCCCTATGCCGATGTGGGGCCCATCAAGGTGCCGGACGGCATGCCGGATGAGCAGGCGCTCTTCCTCTCCGACATCTTCCCCACCGGCTACATGGCCGCCGAATTCTGCAACCTGAAGGGCGGCGAGACGGTGGCCATCTGGGGCTGCGGCCCTGTGGGCCAGTTCGCCATCCGCAGCGCCTTCCTGCTCGGCGCCGAGCGCGTCATCGCCATCGACACGGTGCCGGAGCGGCTGGAGATGGCGCGCCAGGCCGGCGCCATGACGCTCGATTTCATGGCCGAGGATATCTACGAGCGCATCATGGAGCTGACCCATGGGCGCGGCGCCGATGCCTGCATCGATGCCGTGGGCACGGAGGCCGAATCCAAGGCCAGCCTGGATTCCATGCTGGACCGCGTGAAGGTCGCGACCTTCATGGGCACGGACCGGCCACATGTGCTGCGCCAGGCCATCCATTGCTGCCGCAACTTCGGCACCGTCTCCATCGTCGGCGTCTATGGCGGGTTCCTCGACAAGATCCCGATGGGCTCCGCCATCAACCGCGGCCTGACCTTCCGCATGGCCCAGACCCCGGTGCAGCACTACATGCCGAAGCTGCTGGAACTGATCGAGACGGGGAAGATCGACCCTTCCTTCGTCATCACCCATACCGCCTCGCTGGCGGAAGGGCCCGAACTCTACAAGACCTTCCGGGACAAGAAGGACGGCTGCATCAAGGTCGTCCTGAAGCCCTGAGGCCGTCCCGCGCGCCCCCATTCCCCCCCCTGTGACGCAGGAGCCATCATGGATAACCAGACGCGTCGCCTCGCCATCGTCACCGGCGCCTCCACGGGCATCGGCCTCGAACTCGCCAGATGTTGCGCCCAGGACGGCTTCGACCTGCTGATCGCGGCCGATGAGCCGCGGATCGAGGCCGCCGCGACCGAGTTGCGCCAGATGGGCGCCTCGGTGGAGGCGGTACAGGCCGATCTCTCCACCACCGAGGGCGTGGACAGGCTGCTGGCCGCCGCCCATGGCCGCCCCATCGACGCGCTGCTGGCCAATGCCGGGCGCGGCCTGGGCCATGCCTTCCTGGACCAGGATTTCGGCGACATCCGCCGGGTGGTGGAGACCAATATCACCGGCACCCTCTATCTGGTGCTGCAGGTCGGCCGGCAGATGCGGGCCCGCAACAGCGGCCGCATCCTCTTCACCGGCTCCATCGCCGGCTTCATGCCCGGCAGCTTCCAAGCCGTCTACAATGGCAGCAAGGCCTTCATCGATTCCTTCTCCTTCGCCCTGCGGGACGAGCTGAAGGAAACCGAGGTCACCGTCACCTGCCTGATGCCCGGCCCCACGGATACCGAGTTCTTCGAGCGCGCGGGGATGCTCGATACCCCCGTCGGCCAGCAGAAGAAGGACGACCCCGCCATGGTCGCCCGCGTCGGCTACGACACCATGATGAAGGGCCAGGGCGATGTGGTCAGCGGCTTGAAGAACAAGCTGCAATCCGCCGTGGCCAATGTGCTGCCGGCCGGCGTGACCGCGGCCATGCATCGCGGCATGGCCAAGCCGGAAGGCCAGGACTGAGCCGGGAGGAGGTCCTGGCGCTGGCGGACCCCAGGCCCGGACATCCCGGCAGCTTAGAGGAGAACAGCATGCAGATCGCGAAAGCCGCACTGGTCCTGGGTCTTGGCCTCGGGCTCGCCGCCCCTCCGGCCGGCGAAGCCCTGGCCCAGGCCGGCTCGGGCAGCCAGCCCGGCATCGGCCAGAACCAGGCCCCGCCCCCGCAGCAGAACCGGCCGCAATCCGACTCCCGCACGGGGATGACGCCGCAACCGGCGACCGCCAACCTGCGGGAATACGCGGCGCTGCTGACCTCGGCGCAGCAGCAGTTGCAGACCGCCGTGGAGCGCAGCGGCCATGAGCCCGCCGCCAATGACCAGGGCGCCGTGACACCGGCCTGGATGGACCTGAAGGCGGCGGCC
Organism: Roseomonas marmotae; assembly: GCF_017654485.1. Taxonomy (NCBI): domain Bacteria; kingdom Pseudomonadati; phylum Pseudomonadota; class Alphaproteobacteria; order Acetobacterales; family Roseomonadaceae; genus Roseomonas; species Roseomonas marmotae. Next base: position 101,630 of record NZ_CP061091.1, read on the forward strand.
CAGGCGGCCTATGAGGCCGTGCGCCGCGTGCCCGCCGACTTCCGCAACGACCCGCTGTATGAGAATGCGGAGAGGCAGATCCGCCAGGACCTCGGCGTCATCACCCAGTCCATGCGGCCGGAGAACGGGCGGGAGGCCGCGCGCAAGGTCCTGGCGGACATGCAGGCCTATACGCAGGAGGTCTCCCGGCGCGCCCAGGCCTCGCCGGGCTGACGCGGCACGGGGGCCTCAGCCCCCCGCCACCCCCTGGGCATTGACATAGACGGCGTAGAGCGAGCGCGAGGCCGCCATGAACAGGCGGTTCCGGTGCCGCCCACCGAAGGCGAGGTTCGCGCAGCGCTCCGGCAGGTCGATATGCCCGAGCGGCGTGCCCCCGGCGTCGAAGACGCGCACGCCGTCCCGCCCCTCTCCGCCCATGCCCCAGCCGCACCACAGGTTGCCCTCGGTATCCACCCGGAAGCCGTCCGGGGAATTGCCGGGCTCGCACTGGATCAAGACGCGGCCATTCGCCAGCCGCCCGTCCGTGACGTCATAGGCCAGGATCTGCCGCGGCTCCGCCCGGCTGGCGACCACATAGAGGATGCTCTCGTCCGGCGAGAAGGCCAGGCCGTTCGGCCCGAGGATATCATCGGCCATCTTCGCGACCGTGCCGGTCTGGCCGTCGATCCGGTAGACCGCCGAGGGTAGTTCCGGCTCGGCCTTCTCCCCCTCCACATAGCCACCGATGCCGAAGGGCGGGTCGGTGAACCAGATGGCGCCGTCGCTGGCCACCACCAAGTCATTGGGGGAATTCAGCCGCTTGCCCTCGAAGCGGTCGGCCAGCACGGTGATGCTGCCGTCATATTCCGTGCGGGTGACGCGGCGCGTCAGGTGCTCGCAGGTCACCAGCCGGCCCTGGCGGTCGCGCGTATTGCCATTGGCGTTGTTGGAGGGCTTGCGGAAGGCGGTGACGGCCCGCGTCTCCTCATCCCAGCGCAGGATGCGGTTGTTCGGGATATCCGACCAGAGCAATGCCCGCTGGTCCCCGAACCAGACCGGGCCTTCCGACCACATGCAGCCGCCCGCCAGCTTCTCGACCGCGCTGTTCATCACCTGGAAGCGCCTGAAGCCTGGCTCGAAGGCCCTGAACCGCGCGTCGGGGTAGCAGGGGCTGGGCTGCCAGGGCGTTTCGTTCTGGATCTCGTGCTGCATTTCCGCCCTCTCCTTCAGGCGCGGAAACTTGGCACGCCGCGGTGGCGGGGACCAGCCACGGCCCTGTCATGAAGAGCCATGCGGTAAGACATCTCGCATGTGCGAAATGCGCAGATCAAGTCAGGACAACGACATACCATATACCTTCTCGCGGATGCAGCATCTGCTTCCGCTTCCGCAAGAAAAGGGGGTTAACCCATGTCCGGCTTTCTCTTTGTCACTGGCCTTGCCGCTCTCGTCCTGAGCGGCGTCTATACCCGCTCCCTGATGGAGCGCCGTTGGCCCGCCAGCCTTCCGCGCTTCAACGGCAGCCTGTAAGCCATGGCCCGGCTGGTGCCGCCTTTGGGCGGCGCCGGCAGCCGCCTGTTGCCAGGCTTTACACCTTTACACGATCCATCTTCAGCTGATCGAGTCGCGTCGCCCCACTGCCCGTACGGGCGCTGGCGCACCCGCGTGTCGCGCATGGATTGCCATGCTCGACCATATCTTTGGGGTTTCGGATCACGCCCGAGTGGCGCCCGGCCCTTGGGGGGGTGACCGGGCGCCGTCGGGGGAGACATTCCTGTTCGGAATGGTCGGGCGAGCCGGTCTGGGGAAAAACCTGCCGCCTTGTGTCAAAGAATACGACATTCCCGCGAATCAGGAAGCCATCTTCCGTGCAACTCAAAAACGTTTGATCGAACGGTATTACCGTGAATGTGGCTATTCCGCCGCAACCGCGGTTAAGGAATGACCGTTTTGCGCGCTGGCAGCCCGCCGCGCCGCCCGATTCCCGGCAGCCGCGCCGAAGACCTCGAAGAGTCGGCGGGACAGCGCATCGCTCTGCCAGTCATATTCCGGGTGCCATTGCACGCCGAGGGCGAAGTCCCTGGCGCCCCGCACCCGCGCCGCCTCCACCGTGCCATCCGGCGCCCAGCCCTCGGGCAGCAGCCGGGGCGCGGGCTTGGCCACGCCCTGGTTGTGCAGGGAATTCACCGGCACCGCGGCCGCATCCCAGTCGAGCCCGGACCAGAGGCGGGCCAGCGCGCCATCCTCCGTCACGCGCACCGCATGGGCCTTGCCGGTACGCACACGCGGCAGCACCTGGTCAATGGGGGTGGAATGGTCCATCCGCCCCGGCAGGTCCTGGATGCGCTGGTCCAGCGTGCCGCCCAGCGCCACGTTCAACTCCTGGAAGCCCCGGCAGATCGCCAGCAGCGGCACGCCTTCCTCCAGCGCCGCGCGGATCAACGGCAGCGTCGTGGAATCCCGCTGGGCATCCTCGGGCGTGCCCTCCAGATGCGGCGGCCCCTGGTAGAGCGAAGGCTGCACGTTGGAGCGGCTGCCGGTCAGCAGGATGCCATCTAGCCTCGGCAGCAGCTCCCGCGCCAGATCCTCCCCGGCGGCGGGGATCAGCACCGGCATGCCGCCGACGGGCCCGAGCACCACGCGGATGTAGTGGTCGGAGGCGGCGTGGTTCGGCATGGCATTCGCACCGAACGCCTTGACGCAGCAGGAGATACCAATCAGGGGGCGCATGGCTGGATGGTCGCGCCCGCGCGTGGCGCAATCAAGGCAAAATCACGCCCTCGTGCGACGCCTCAAGCCGAATCCATCCCATGGGCCTGCCCAGCCTTCCCGGATGTCAGCGCACCTGCTGTTCGAAGAAGCGGGGGTCGTTGAAGGCGAAGACCAGCGGGTCAAACCGCACGCCGGTCTGGATCTGCGTCAGCGTCACCCGCGTCTGCTGGCCCTGGGCATCCACCACCACCCATTGCCGCAGCTCCATCGGGTCCTCGGCGAAGACCAGGGTCAGGCTGCCTTCGCCTGGGGCTTCCCGCCGCCGCATGGTCACGCGCAGCAGCCCGCCGCCGCGTTCCAGCGCCGTCACCTCCAGGTCGCCGGTGAAGCGGATCTGCGGCCGCAACAGGAAGCCGAGCGGCGTGGAGCTGACCGGCACGATGCTGGGCTGGTGCAGTTCCTTGTCGTAGTGCAGGAACTGCCCGTCCGAGGCCACCAGCAGCAGCGGCTCCGGCGGGTCGTATTCGAAGCGCATGCGCCCGGGGCGCCAGATCATCGCCGTCCCCTCCGCGCTGCCGCCGTTGGAGGCGATCTGCAGGAAGCGGGCGCGCAGCGTCGTCAGGCCGTTCAGATAGGCCTCGATCCGCGCCAGGGTGGCGGCACGGTCTCCCCCCGCCTGGGCCATGGCCAGGGAGGGCAGCAGCGGAAGCAGGGCGGAAGCCAGCAGCGAGCGTCGGAACATGGCCCTCATTTGGCGTGCCGGCGGCGGCGCGGAAAGGGGGGCGCGATCACATCGGCCCGTCCGGGACCGCGCTGGCCGACAGCACGGGAAAGCGCCGGGGTTGCGGCAGCTGGTAGTGCCACCATTCCAGCAGATAGGGCTCGAAGCCCGCCGCCACCATCAGCCCCAGCAGCAGCGCCCGGTTGCGCTGGTCGGCCACCGGCACCGCCAGGCTGCCATGCGCCGAGGCCGGGTCCACCGCGTCGAAGCCCGTGCCCATCGGCAGTTCCGCCCCCGTGGCCGCATCGCAGAGCGTCAGGTCCACGGCGGCGCCGCGCGGATGCACGCCGCCCCGCCGGGGGTCGGAGACGAAGCGCTTGTCCTCCACCGCGTGCCAGAGCGCCCATTGCGCCTCGATCGGCCGGAAGGCGTCGAAGATCTTGATCCGCAGCCCCAGCGCGGCGGCCTGGTCGCGCGCCGCCAGCAGCCGCGCCCGGCCCTCCGGCAACAGCAGCGCCACGGGGCGGCTGTAGATGGGCCGGCCGGCCAGGTTGTCCGGCGTGGCGTAACGGATATCGAGGATGAGGCCATCGGCCTCGGTCAGCGGCTGCAGCATGGCGGCATTCTGCCACGCCGGCGCATCCGCCACAGCCCCGCTTCAGTCATGACGTGACGCATCGATATTTTGTTTCAGCAATTGCGCCAGCCTCCAGAAAATATCAGGAATAACGGACAGACGATCTGACTGCCCTCACAATAACGACACAGGAAAGCTCAGGCATGGCAGTAGAGTTCAGGAATCAGGACACCTACCCATACAACGCAGTCGTCTACATTACTGTTCATTGGAGCGATGGCAGCGCCACGCGCGGCTCGGGCGCCCTTGTCGGCCGGAATGACATCCTGACCGCCGCCCATCTGGTCTACGCGCCCCACAAGACGGCGACGGATATCAACATCTATCCCGCCTTCGACGGCGCCGATGGCCCCTGGGGCAGCTTCACCTCCGGCGCCTGGACGACCGACTACTACCCGGTCGGCAATGCCGACGGCACCATCTCCCGCACCGCCTCCGCCTCCGACCTCGCGCTGATCGGCATCGACGATGCGCTGGGGGACCGCGCGGGCTGGCTGGGCATGACCTCCTACGCCCCGTCCAGCACCTATGAGCTTGTCGGCTACCCCTCCGAGCAGGGCACGCGGCTGACCGCCGATACCGGGCCGGTGGCACTCAGCGGCAATCCCGCCACCTTCGACGTCTCCGGCCTCTACCATTCCGGCGGCAGCAGCGGCGGCCCGCTGCTGGATGACCGGCAGCATGTCGTCGGCATCGTCTCCAGCACCATCTGGGCCAATCGCATCGACACCGAATGGGACGACCTGATGGGGTGGATGGCGGCGAATGATTCGCTGCTGGCCCCGAGCCCCACGGCCATCACCGGCAGCGAGGGGAACGACCTGCTGCGCGGCACGCCGGGCGATGACGTGATCCGCGCGCTGGGGGGCGACGACCTCATCATGGCCAGCGGCGGCAATGACAGCATCGACGGCGGCGCCGGCACCGACACCCTCTCCTTCGAGATCGGCTTCCGCGGCAGCCGCTGGAGCATGCTGTCGGAGAACACGCTGCGGATCACCACCAGCCCGGGTCAGGACACGGTCACGGATGTCGAGATCCTCTCCTTCGCCGATGGCCGGCTGGTGACGGATACCGGCTCCGCCGCCGCCGCCGTCTTCCGCCTCTACCAGGCCGGCCTGGGGCGGACCCCGGATCAGACCGGCCTGCCCTTCTGGACCGATGCGCTGGAGCATGGCACGGGGTTGAAGGTCCTGGCGCAGGGCTTCCTCGGCTCGGCCGAATTCACCGCCCGCTTCGGCGCCGGCCAGGATGACGGCAGCTTCGTCGAGCAGATGTATCTCAACGTGCTGCATCGCGGCTCCGATCCCACGGGCCATGCCACATGGGTCGGCGAGCTCTCCAGCGGCGCCAGGGACCGCACCGATGTGCTGATGGGCTTCTCCGAAAGCCAGGAGAACCGCGAGGCCACCGCCGGCGCCATCCATGCCGGCATCTGGGTGCTGGACCCGCAGGCCGCGCAGGTCGCCCGCCTCTATCACGGCGTGCTGGGCCGCCAGCCCGACCTGCCGGGACTGACGGCCCAGCGGGCGGCGCTGGAGGGTGGCACCCCGCTGGCCCAGCTGGCCGACAACTTCGTCAGCAGCCCGGAATTCCAGGCCACCTACGGGCCACTGGATAACCAGGGCTTCGTCACCGCCCTCTACGCCAATACGCTCAACCGCGGCCCCGACGCCGCCGGGCTACAGAACTGGATGGACCACCTGAACCAGGGCATGAGCCGCAGCGACGTCGTGCTGAATTTCTCCGAGAGCGGCGAGCATGTGGCGCTGACGAACCCCGCCATTGCCTCGGCCGATCCGGCGCAATACGGCATCGCCTTCGCCTGAGGGCCCGGAGAGGAGAAGCGGCATGCGGCAGCACCTGCACCGCCTGGAGATCGATACCCCCGGCCGGGGCCTGCTGGAGATCACCGCGCCCATGTGCCGCTGGGTCTCCGGCACCGGTATCGGCGACGGGCTGCTGACGCTCTGGTGCCGGCATACCTCGGCCTCCCTGCTGGTGCAGGAGAACGCCTCGCCCGAGGTGCGGCGGGATTTCGAGGATTTCTTCCAGCGCCTCGCCCCCGATGGCGCCTCCTACCGGCATGACGAGGAAGGGCCGGACGACATGCCCGCGCATCTGCGCGCGGCGCTGACGCAGACGCAGCTCTCCATCCCCGTGCAGGATGGCCGGCCCGTGCTCGGCACCTGGCAGGGCGTCTTCCTCTGCGAGCACCGCACCGCCCCGCATCGCCGGCAGGTTGTCCTGCATCTGCTGGGTGAGCCGGCGGACGGCTGAACAGCACCTTCCGCCAGCCCCAAAGGCAGAGCCTCCGCTTGAGAAAAGCCGTCTCCTCAGCAGGAATGTCATCAAACCGCGCGGGCTCCGGGCAGATATCGCGGAGATCACGATTTTCCGTCTTTCGGGGCTGCGGGAAGACTCGCCCTGCCTGCTCAGTTCCGGCAGGATAGCAGGCGCGTGATGGGGATGCTCTACGGGGAAGGGGGCAATAATGGTCAAGACTAGCGTCTGGGCTCTGACTGCGCTGTTACTTTGCCAATTGACCGCCTGCGCCAGTTCTCAGCCACAACTTGGCCGCGGGGAGAATGGTTTCAGCTCGGCGGCCTCAGCCCATGCCGATGCCATCATGGCCGGCATGGCCCGTGCCCGCGCGATGCGCGAATTGCGGATGCAGTCCTCGATCATGCCCTGAAACCGGCCGCTACGGCGGGAGAGGATGAGGCCGCCCTCCGGGCCTCTTCGTCATCCGTGCCATGGCGGCTGCAGGAGCATCCTCCGCCGGTCAGGACGAGGCCGGCATGGAAACGGGGGCCCGCCCGGCCTCCGCGCCCGCCCCGGCCCCATGCGGCGGAAAGACCGGCACCTTCCCCACCGGCCGCCAGACCGGCCGCAGCAGCCCCAGCGCCGCCAGCCGGTCCTGCACCCAGTACTGCGCGGGCACCCGCCAGGGCTCCAGCGCCGGCACCCGGTCCAGCAGCGGCCGCAGCAGCGGGGAGAAGGGGTTGGGCCGGCTGGAGGCATAGATCTCCACGCGGATGCTCTCCCGTGCCGAGGCGCCACGGGCATGGAAGCCGCAGGTATCCGCCACCACCAGCGTATTGCCCGGCACGGCGAAATGCCGTGGCCGCTCCAGCCCGAAGCGCGTGAGATCGGCCGCCGTGACCCGAAAGGCCCCGCCCGCCTCCCGGCGGCGTGCGGCCTCGGTGCTGCGCCGCCGCTGCCAGGCCTGCCGCCGCCGCCCCTGGATGTGGGAGCGCGCCACATAGGTCAGCGGCCCCTCCTCCATCTCCACCGCGTGCAGGAAGAACCAGGCCTTCATGGTGGGATGGAAGGTATCCATGTGCAGCCGGGTCTGCGGGTCCTCCTCCCCGCTGGCGCCGGAGAGGATGACCTGGATGAAGGTCAGCGGCGCGGCATCGAAGGAGGAGACGTAGCGCGTCAGCCCCCGCCAGCGCGGATGCGCCAGGAAGGCGCGCAGTTCCGGCGCCTGCCGCAGCAGCTCCGTGGTGATGGGGATACGGCGGGTGACGGCCTTGCCCTCCCGCATCTCATGCGCCTCGGTGCTCAGCGCGGAGAGGCGTGCCACCAGCGCCTGGAAGTCCCGCTCCTCCAGGAAATCCGGCACCTGCACGAAGCCGTCCCGCGCGAAATCCTCCCGGTCCCGCGGACTGACCAGATGCTCCATCCGCCGCCGCCGCCACCCGGCCATGCGCTGCGCCAGCCGCACCCGCCAGATATGCAGCCCCCGCCGGTTCAGCAGCTCGCTGCCCAGCAGGGGATTGGCGCGGAAGGATTTCTCCCCGCTCAGGACCCGGGCGGCATGCCAGGGCAGCAGCAGCCAGCGCAGTCCCGCACCCGGGCCGCGCCGCTCCGTCTCCAACCGGGTGATCCGCTCCATCCGCCGCACTCCCGCCAGCACCGGGATCTTTTCCGGGCTGGCGAAAGGCTAAGCTCTGCCTGCGGAATCGGCAGAACACGTTTCGGGGAAGGACCGGTTTGCGGCGCCGGCCCTTATTCCGCCACGCGCGGCTCCGGCGCCGGGATCTCGCGCGGCGCCACCCGCAGCACGGCCCAGCCCGCCAGTCCGGAGAGGATCGAGCCGCAGAGGATGCCGATCTTCACCTCATCCTGCAGCAAGGGATCGTTGGAGAAGGCCAGCATGCCGATGAAGAGGCTCATGGTGAAGCCGATGCCGCAGAGCAGGGAGACGCCGAAGATCTGCGTCCGCGTCGCCCCCATCGGCACATCCGCGAGGCCGAGGCGGATCATCAGCGCCGCGCTGCCGAAGACGCCGATCACCTTGCCCGCCAGCAGGCCCAGCGCCACGCCCAGAGTCAGGTGGTCCACCAGCGCCGCCGGCGTCAGCCCGGCGAAGGAAACCCCCGCATTGGCGAAGCCGAAGATGGGGATGATCAGGAAGGACACCCAGCCATGCAGCCCGTGTTCGAGGCGGTGCAGCGGCGAGCCCAGCATGTCGTCCGGCCGCGCCGGCCGGGGATGCAGCGGAATGGTGAAGGCCAGCAGGACGCCGGCGATGGTGGCATGCACGCCCGAGCGCAGCACGCAGTACCACAGCGCCACCCCCAGCAGCAGATAGGGCAGCAGCCGCACCACGCCCATCCGGTTCATCGCCACCAGCGCCACCACCACCGCGGCAGCGAGGCCCAGATGCAGCAGCGAGAGGTCGCCCGAGTAGAACAGGGCGATGATCACGACGGCGCCGAGATCGTCGATGATGGCCAGCGCCGTCAGGAAGATCTTGAGCGAGGTCGGCACGCGGGAGCCGAGCAGCGCCAGCACGCCGAGCGCGAAGGCGATATCCGTCGCCGCCGGGATCGCCCAGCCCCGCAGGGTCTGCGGATCGTTCCAGTTGAAGGCCGAGAAGATCAGCGCCGGCACCAGCATGCCGCCCGCCGCCGCCACCCCCGGCAGGATGCGGCGGCTCCAGCTCGCCAGCTGCCCGTCCAGCACCTCGCGCTTGATCTCCAGCCCCACCAGCAGGAAGAAGACCGCCATCAGCGCGTCATTGATCCAGTGCTGCACGCTGAGCGGCCCGAGATAGGCATGCAGCGCGGCGAAGTAGCTGGGCGCCAGCGGCGAATTGGCGATGATCAGCGCCAGCGCGGCGGCGGCCATGAGCACCAGCCCACCGGACGCTGAATTGTCGAGAAACGCACGCAGCATCGAAAACGGGCGCCTGCTCTCCTCCCTGCCGGGAACCGTCATATCGGGAATAATCCTTATCTGCTTGCCCCGCGCGGGGGCTGTCCGTGATGCCTTGCGTCAGGGCCGCCACATCCCAAGCGGCGCAGCTTACGGTTCAGGGGGCCTTTCAGGAACCACCGATCCCGCCCTGGTTGAAGGCAATAATCCGGGAGCATCTCTGCTGCTACTGCCCCGGCGGCCACCCCTGGGACGACGACTTCCGGGGCCTGGATTCACCCTCTCCGGTATTCGGCCTCCGTCACCTGTTCCAGCCAGTCGACGGCCTTGCCCTCCAGCTTCTCCTGGATGGCGATATGCGTCATGCCCGTGCTGGCGGTGGCGCCATGCCAGTGCCGTTCCCCCGGCGGGAACCAGACCACGTCGCCCGGCCGGATCTCCTCCACCGGCCCGCCCTGCCGCTGCGCCCAGCCGCAGCCGGCGGTGACGACCAGCGTCTGGCCCAGCGGATGCGTGTGCCAGGCCGTCCGGGCGCCGGGCTCGAAGGTAACCATGGCGCCCGCCACCCGCGCCGGATCGGGCGCCTCGAACAGCGGATCGATCCGCACGGCACCGGTGAAATACTCCGCCGGCCCCCAGCCGGAAGGCCGGGAGCCTACGCGCTTGATCTCCATCCTCGTCTCTCCTGTGCTTCGGGAAGGCCGCCCCCGCCGGCTGGTGCATTAACGGCCGCGCCGGCATGGCGGATGCGGCATGATGCGCGCGTCGTCAAAGGGAGAGACAGCAGGAATGAAGCGAATTCTGGAAGGCCGCACGGCCCTGGTCAGCGGCGCCAGCCGTGGCATCGGCCTCGCCATCGCGCGGCGGCTTGCGGCCGATGGCGCGCGGGTGATGCTGGTGGCGCGCTCCGCCCCGGTGCTGGAGGCCGAGGCGGCGGCCCTGCCCGGCGCCGCCACCTTCGCCGCCGACCTGGCGCGGCCCGAGGCCGCCGGCCAGGCCGTGGAAGCCGCCGTCGCCGCCTTCGGCCGGCTGGACCTGCTCGTGCACAGCGCCGGCGCCACCCGGCGCGGCGACTTCCTGACCCTGCCGGATGAGGCCTGGGAGGATGGCTATGCGCTGAAGCTTCTGGGGGGCATGCGGCTGTGCCGCGCCGCCTGGCCGCATCTGGTCGCGGCGGGCGGCGCGGCCGTGCTGATCGCCGGCATCGGCGGGCGGCTGGCCAGCGCCGATTTCGCCATCGGCGGCTCGGTCAACGCGGCGCTGATCAACCTGACCAAGGCCCTGGCCGACCGCGGGGTCCGTGACGGCGTCCGGGTCAATGCCATCAACCCCGGCAGCATCCGCACGGACCGGCTGACCGGCCGCATCGATACCCTGGCGCGGGAGCGGGGCATCGGGACCGAGGCGGCGGCGGCGGCGCTGGCGGCCGAATCCGGCATCGCCCGCTTCGGGGAGCCGGAGGAGATCGCCGCCGCCGTGGCCTTCCTGGCCGGGCCGGATGCCAGCTACGTGCAGGGCAGCATCCTGGATGTCGACGGCGGCTGGCTGCGGGCGGTCTAGCGGTGGGCGGAGGCGTCAGCGCCAGCCCAGCGCCGGCGCCACATGCTTCAGGATGCCCTCGATGACATGGGCGCAGTAATCGACGCCCAGCTGGTTCGGGATGGTCAGCAGCAGGGTATCCGCCTCCGCGATGGCCTCATCGGCGCGGAGCTGCGCGACCAGCGCCTCGGGCCCGGCGGCATAGCCACGGCCGAAGATGGCGCGGGTCTTCTCGTCGATGAAGCCGACCTGGTCCTCCTCCTTGCCGCCCTGGCCGAAATAGGCGCGGTCGCGGTCATCGAGCAGCGGGAAGATGCTGCGGCTGACCGAGACGCGGGGGCTGCGGGCATGGCCCGCCTCCTTCCAGGCCTCCCGGTAGGCACGGATCTGCCGGGCCTGCTGGACGTGGAAAGGCTCGCCGGTTTCGTCATCCTTCAGGGTGGAGCTTTGCAGGTTCATCCCCTGCCGCGCGGCCCAGACCGCCGTGGCATTGGAGCCGGAGCCCCACCAGATGCGCTCGCGCAGCCCCTCGGAATGGGGCTCCAGGCGCAGCAGGCCGGGCGGGTTGGGGAACATCGGGCGCGGGTTCGGCTGGGCGAAGCCCTGACCGCGCAGCGCCTCCAGGAAGACCTGGGCATGGCGGCGGCCCATATCGGCATCGGTCTCGCCCTCGGCGGGTGCGTAGCCGAAATGGCGCCAGCCATCGATCACCTGCTCGGGCGAGCCACGGCTGAGGCCGAGCTGGAGCCGCCCGTCGCTGATGAGGTCGGCGGCGCCGGCATCCTCGGCCATGTAGAGCGGGTTCTCGTAGCGCATGTCGATGACGGCGGTGCCGAGCTCGATGCGGCGCGTCTTCGCGCCCATGGCGGCGAGCAGGGGAAATGGCGAGGCGAGCTGGCGGGCGAAGTGGTGGACGCGGACATAGGCGCCATCCGCGCCCAGCTCCTCCGCCGCGACGGCGAGGTCGATGGATTGCAGCAGCGCATCGGCGGCGGAGCGGGTGCCGGAATGCGGCGAGGACGCCCAGTGGCCGAAGGAAAGGAAACCGATCTTCTTCATGATGGAGCTTGGTCCGGATGGGGGCGGCCCCGCCGTTGCGCGGGGCCCTCTGTCGCCGGGGATATGGGGCCTCCGCCACCGCCACCCCAATTTCCTGGATCAATGATGGTCATGCCCCAGCCCTGCCCGGCTGCGTCCGGCGGCGGGGCTGGTGGCGGGTTCCCGAATCGATAGACTGGCAGCCATGCTGAACACCACGCAGTTCGCCCTGTTCCTCGCCGCCGCCCTCCTGCTCGCGGTGACGCCGGGACCGGGCATTTTCTACGTCGCGGCGCGCACGCTCTCGGGCGGCCGCGCGGAAGGCATCGCCTCCAGCCTCGGCACGGGCCTGGGCGGGATGGTCCATGTCCTCGCGGGCAGCCTGGGCGTATCCGCCATCGTGCTGGCCAGCGCGGAGCTGTTCACGGCCCTGAAGCTGCTCGGCGCCGCCTATCTCGTCTGGATCGGCCTGCGCACCATCATCGCCGCGCGGCGGAATGCTTCGGCCGCCCTGGGCCATGGCGCGACGGTGCCCGCCCTCGGGGCAGGCCGCGCCTTCCGGGAAGGGATCACGGTGGAGGCGCTGAACCCGAAGACGGCAGCCTTCTTCCTCGCCTTCGTGCCGCAGTTCGTGGACCCGGCGGCAGGCCATGTGGCCCTGCAATTCGCGCTGCTCGGCCTCGTCTCGGTCCTCCTCAATACCCTGGCCGATGTTGTGGTGGCCTTCGTGGCGGCCGGCATCCGTGCCGGCGCGGCGGCGCGCCCCGGCCTCATCCGCCGCCTGCGGGAAGCCTCGGGCGGCGCCATGATCGCGCTGGGCCTCGGCCTCGCCCTGGCCCGGCGCCCCACCGCCATCGGCTAGGCCAGCATGGCCGGCCGCAGGACCGCTCCGGGTGCCACCGCATCGTCAGGCAGGCCCGCAGCGCCACAGGCCCGCCGTGCCGAGCGCTTCCCCGAAGGCCTCGCGGCCGGTTCCGGCAAGCCAGGCACGACAGGATACCGGGCATGGAAACATGCCAAGCGGGGCGTTGCAGCCGCCTATCCCTCCTTCTCCAGCTTCGCCCGCTCCCGCAGCAGCAGGGCACGCGCCTTGGGGTCGGGCTCGGGGTAGCGCGGATCGGCCTCGGTCAGCGCCGCCACCAGAGCCTCCGCCACAATCAGCCGCGCCAGCCACTTCCGGTCCGCCGGCACCACGAACCAGGGCGCGTGCGGCGTGGCGGTGCCGGCGACGGCCTCCTCATAGACGCGCTGATAGGCATCCCAGTGCGCGCGTTCCGCCACGTCATGGGCATCGAACTTCCAGTTCTTCTCGGGCTCGTCGATCCGCGCCAGGAAGCGCTGCCGCTGTTCCTCCTTGCCCAGATGCAGGAAGAACTTCAGCACCACCACGCCCTGGCGGGCCAGATACCGCTCGAAGCCGGCGATATCCTCCAGCCGCTCCCGCCAGATATCCGCGCTGACGCAGCGCGCCGGCAGCTTGCGCCGCGCCAGCACATCCGCATGCACCCGCGCCACCAGCACCTCCTCGTACCAGGAGCGGTTATGGACGGCGATGCGCCCGCGCGCCGGCAGCGCCTGCATGTGGCGCCAGAGGAAGTCATGCGCCAGCTCCTCCGGCCCCGGGGCCTTGAAGGACATCACCTGGCAGCCCTGCGGATTGATGCCGGAGAAGACGGCGCGGATGGTGCTGTCCTTGCCGCCCCCATCGATGGCCTGGAAGATCACCAGCAGGGATTGCCGGTCCTCGGCATAGAGGCGCTGCTGCAGCCCATCCATCCGCCGCACCGCATCCGCGAGCGCCGCCTCGGCGCCCTGCTTGTCGATGCCGGGGACGTCGATACGCGTCGGCCGCTCCGCCAGGCGGAAGCCCTCGCCGGAGATCACCCGGCAGGCGGAGATCAGCGCGGCGGTGTCGTACTGGGGCATGCAATCCTCCCTGCTGGCCCGGGCGGGTGCGCCGCCCCTTTTCAACAACGCCCATGCCATGGTTCCGTGGCGGCGCACAGCCGAGGGAAGAATCCTCCATGACCGATACCGGAACCGATGCCGTCCGCTGGGAACGCCGCACCGCGCCCGAGCTCCGCGCCCTGGCGGAGCGGGATGCGCTGGTGGTGCTGCCCGTCGCCTCGCTGGAGCAGCACGGGCCGCATCTGCCGGTCTGGACCGACAGCATGATCGGCCATGCCTGCGCCCTGCGCGCGGCGGCGGAGGCCACGGATGTGCCGGCCATCGTGCTGCCGCCGATGTGGACGGGCATGTCCGAGCACCACCTGCCCTTCGGCGGCACCATCAGCCTGGACTACGCCACCTTCCACGGCGTGCTGCGCTGCGTCTGCCGCTCCATCAGGGCGGGCGGCTTCAAGCGGCTGCTGCTGCTGAACAGCCATGGCGGCAATATCGACCCGCTGGCCGTCTCGGCGCGGGAGCTCTGCGTCGAATTCGCGATGCCCGTCGCCACCACCACCGTCTTCCATGTGGCGAGGGAGGAGATCGGCGCCCTGCTCGACACCCAGCCCGGCGTGCAGCATGCCTGCGAGGCCGAGACCAGCTTCTGGCTGCACCTGGACGCCGCCCAGGTGCGGCGGGACCAGATCGCCCACGCCCTCTCCCCCGGGGACAGCTCCGTGGCCGGTCCCGTCAGCCGCTTCTGGTCCTTCACCGAGCGCGCGCCGCTGACCGGCGTGATCGGCGATCCCCGCGCCGCCACGGCGGAGAAGGGGGAGAAGCTGCTGGCCGCCGTGGCCAAGGCCCTGGCGGCGGTGATGCGCAACCAGCGGCTCTGGAGCACCCCGGACGCGGTCTGGACGCCCGGCCGGGTCTGGCAGGGCCATGACGGCCGCCCCATCTCCGACCGGCAGGTCCGCACCTGACACCCCAGAAGGAAGCAAGCTGATGACCGTCCGCACCGTCGCCGTCCTGGTCGGCAGCCTCCATGCCGATTCGATCAACCGGAAGCTGGCCCAGGCCCTGGCCAAGCTGGCCGCCCCGGAGATGGAGTTCCGCTTCGTGGACTATGGCGACCTGCCGCTCTACCGGCAGGATATCGAGACCAGTTCCCCGGAGGCCGACCGCATGCGGGCGCAGGTGAAGGCGGCGGATGCGGTGCTCTTCATCAGCCCGGAATACAACCGCTCCATCCCCGGCGCGCTGAAGAACGCCATCGACTGGGGCTCCCGCCCCTATGGCAGGAGTGTCTGGGCCGGCAAGCCCGTGGCCATCGGCGGCACCTCCCCGAGCGCGGTGGGCACGGCGGCCATGCAGCAGCACCTGCGCGCCGTCCTGACCCATATGGACATGGCGCTGATGAGCCAGCCCGAACTGTTCCTGCAGTTCAAGGAGGGGCTGATCGACGCCGAGGGCAATGTGACGAATGAGGGCACCCGGGCCTTCCTGGCCAGCTACCTGAAGGCTTTCGCCACCTGGATCGACCGGCTGGCGCCGAGGGCCTGAACTCAACCTCCTGTTTCATTGCATGGCTGGGGGGCCACGCTGCCGGTTGGCGCATGCCGCCCCGTTTTGCTATAGGGCACACCGAGCCCGCCGGCCCCTCGTTCCGGCGGCGAGAAGGATTCCCAGAACATGGCGCGTCGCCGGCAGCTCTACGAAGGTAAGGCCAAGGTCCTGTTTGAAGGGCCGGAGCCCGGCACGCTGGTCCAGTATTTCAAGGACGACGCCACCGCCGGCAATGGCGCCAAGAAGGGCGTCATCACCGGCAAGGGCGTGCTGAACAACCGCATCAGCGAATACCTGATGCTGCGCCTGGCCGAGATCGGCGTGCCCACCCACTTCATCCGCCGCCTGAACATGCGCGAGCAGCTGATCCGCGAGGTGGAGATCATCCCGCTGGAGGTGGTGGTCCGCAACGTCGCCGCCGGCAGCCTGGCCACGCGCCTGGGCATCCAGGAAGGCACCCGCCTGCCCCGCAGCATCGTCGAATACTACTACAAGAATGACGCCCTGCAGGACCCCATGGTGTCCGAGGAGCACATCACCTGCTTCGGCTGGGCCTCCACGCAGGACCTGGACGACATGGTCGCCCTGACGCTGCGCATCAACGACTTCCTCTGCGGCCTCTTCCTCGGCGTCGGCATCGTGCTGGTCGACTTCAAGCTCGAATTCGGCCGCCTGTATGAGAACGATGAGATGCGCATTGTCCTGGCCGATGAGATCAGCCCGGACAACTGCCGCCTCTGGGACGTCAAGACCGGCGAGAAGATGGACAAGGACCGCTTCCGCCGCGACCTCGGCAAGGTCGAGGAAGCCTATCAGGAAGTCGCCTCCCGCCTCGGCATCACGCCTGAGGCCGGCGCGCGCGACATGAAGGGCCCGGAGGTCATGCAGTGACCGCCCGCTTCGAAAACGCCGAGGTGATGCAGTGATGAAGGCTTACGTGACGGTCATGCCGAAGAACGGCGTGCTGGACCCCCAGGGCAAGGCCATCGGCCATGCCCTCGGCACCCTCGGCTTCCAGGGCGTGGGCGAGGTCCGGGCCGGCAAGGTGATCGAGCTGGAACTGGCCGAGACCGACCCCGCCAGGGCGAAGGCCGCCGCCGAGGAGATGGCCCGCCGCCTCCTGGCCAACACCGTCATCGAATCCTTCAAGGTCGAACTCGCCTGAGCTGGCCAGGTCCGGAGGCGTGACCCCATGGTGAAAGCCTCCCTCCTGCTCATGCTGCTGCTGACCGTGCTGATCGGCATGGGCCTGCGCTGGCGGGAAGCCCGCATGGGCAACCCCGCCATCACGGCACAGAAGCAGCGCCCCGGGGCCCGCAACCGCCCCGGCCTCATGGCCCGCGGCAAGGCCAGCCTCGACCGCTGGGTCACCGCCGCCGCGATCGCCGCCGTCGCCACCATCGCCCTGATGGGCGGACTGCACTGGATTCGCGTATGGATCGGATGAAGCGCAACGTCCTGCCCTTCCTGGGCCTCGCCGGCGTCGCCATCCTCGTCATCTCCATGCTGCCGGGGCGGGAGCCGGGGCTGTCCCGCACCATGGCCGGCTTCAACCAGCCCGCCGCCACTATCTCCGGCCCCCTCTCCAACCTCTGCAGCGGCTGGGGCCATGCGCGGCGGGACTGCGCCGCCTTCGTCCGCCACTTCATGAACGGCCTCGCCGAAAGCCGCCCCGAACTCGGCCTCTGCGTGCCGCCCCCCGCCGCCCTGGCGGAATGGACCGTCGCCGCCCTGCACGGTGTCCCCGCCGACGAACCCTGGGCCGCCCCGCTGGAAGCCGCCCTCACCCAGGCCCGCCCGGCCCCGCCCCTGCCTCCCTGCGCCCCCGAGAAGGCCCGCCCGACATGAACGCCGCCATCATCATCTTCCCCGGCACGAACCGGGAGCGTGACATGGCCATCGCCCTGCAGAAGGCGACCGGCCGCAAGCCCGCCATGCTCTTCCACCAGGAAACGGCACTCCCCGCCGGCACCGACCTCGTCGTCCTGCCCGGCGGCTTCTCCCACGGCGACTACCTCCGCTGCGGCGCCATGGCCGCCCGCTCCCCCATCATGGACGCGGTGCGCGACTTCGCGGCCAAGGGCGGCCACATCCTCGGCGTCTGCAACGGCTTCCAGATCCTGACGGAAGCGGGCCTGCTGCCCGGCGCCCTGCTCCGCAACGCCTCGCTCCGCTTCCTCTCCATGGACTGCCACCTGCGGGTGGAGCGCACGGACACCCCCTTCACCAGCCAGTGGCGCAAGGGCGACATCTTCCGCGCCCCCATGGCGCATGGCGACGGCAACTACTTCGCCGATGACGCGACCCTGGAACGCCTCGAAGGCCAGGGCCAGGTCGCCTTCCGCTACGTCACCCCGGAAGGGGAGGCGACGGAAGCCGCCAACCGCAACGGCGCCCGCAACAACATCGCCGGCATCCTCTCCGACAACCGCCGCATCCTCGGCATGATGCCGCACCCCGAGGATCTGGTGGACCCGCTGATGGGCGGGGAGGACGGCCTGCCGCTCTTCCGCTCCATCGCCGGAACCTTCGCCACCGCCTGAACCACCCCGCTCCCGGCGCGCCCCGCGCGCCGGGACGGACCGATGGCATGAAACATTCGCCATCCTTCGATGGTTATGCCCACGCTGCCTGAACCACAGGCCGCCTGCAGAACCCTCGACAGGAGACCACCCATGCCCATCCTTCTCTGGTTCCTCGGCGTCCCCGGCATCATCGTGCTGCTGCTCTGGGTCACCGGCATCATCGGCTTCTGACGCCAGCCCCGCCGCGCCGGCCCCGCCGCCGGCGCGGCGCCCCAAATGCCGCAACACGCCACAAAGTTACGTCACACCACCGTTTTTCTTGTGAAAAAGAACAACGGCGACAGCCCAATTGCAACAGCCCCTCCCCCGCCGGTTTCTTCCGGTAACATGGGCCCCACCTGTCCATGGCGGCATCCGCCCGGCGCCGTAACATGGCGCCATGAAGGCAGGCTTAAACCGCCCTGCCTGCGGGACAGATCTCTCTCGACCAAACGCCCAGGCCCGATCCCGGACCCGCCGCGAACCCGAGGAGACGCCCACCATGCGCCAACACCTTCCCCCCTTCCGCACCGCGCTCGCGCTCCTGGCCATGGCCATGGCCGGCACCACCGCCGCCTCGGCCCAGGGCATCGGCCAGATGGGCCTGCTGAACCAGGGCGAACACCTGAACGTCCCCGAGGCCCGCACCCAGCCCGGCAACATCGTCGGCGGCGGGCACGTCACGGTGCTCCAGGCCGGCACCGAGCATACCGTCCTGCTGCACAGCAGCCCCGGCTACGCCTTCGCCGCCGCCGGCATCCCGGTCGATACCGGCGGCAGCAACGGCGACCTGCTCTACCTCATCCCCGCCGGGCAAAGCGGCGCCGTACTGGCCGCCACACCCGCCATCCGCTGACAGCAGCCGCCACCGCCGCGCTCCCCCGCGCGGCGGCCCGGCTACCCGTGCGCACCCAGCCGCACGGCCTCTACCGCACCCCCCCGGGCCGCATCCTCCCGCTCCATCCGCGCCCGGGTGGTGCCGCCCACCCCCACCCCCTCCGCCATCGGCTCATGCAGGCTGCCCGGCCTATCCCCCGCCGGCGGCGCATCCTCCATCTGCGCGCGATGCGCGATATTCGCCGCCACCCGCTCCGCCAGCCCCGGCCAGATCTGGTGGCTCAACAGGGCGCCACGCGCCTTCCACCCCACCGGCATCTCCCGCCCCGGATGGATCGCCGCCCAGACGATGGCATCCACCGTCTGCTCCGGCCCATCCAGCGCCACCATCCGGGGGGAACGCCCGCTGTCATTGCCCGCATGGTCCCAGAAGGGCGTATCCACCCCCCAGGGCATCACCGTCGTCACATGGATGTCCCGCGCCCCGCTCAGCCGCAGCTCCTGCGCCAGCGCCTTGTCCAGGCCGAGGATGGCGTGCTTCGTCGCGGCATAGCTGGCGTGATACGGCAGCGGCACCTGGCTCTCCACCGAGCCCAGGTTCACCAGCACCCCATGCCCCTGCCGCCGGAACTGCCGCAGCGCCACATGGCTGCCATGGATCACGCCCTTCAGGTTCACATCCACGATGCGGGCATGATCCTCCAGCGGCACATCCTCGAACGGCCCGATGGCGCTGACCCCGGCATTGTTGATCCAGGCATCGATCCGCCCGAACCGCGCCACCGCCGCCTCCGCCAGCCGCTGCATCTCCTCCGGGCTGGCAACATCCGTCGGCACCACCAGCGCCTGCCCGCCCGCCGCCCGCACCTGGGCCGCCACTTCCTCCAGCACCGCCGCCCGCCGCGCCGCCAGCACCACATGCCCGCCATAACCGCCGAGCTTCAGGGCCACACCGCGCCCGAAGCCGCTGGAGGCCCCGGTGACGACGAACACCCGCCCCGCCACCTTCCGCTGCCCCTCCTGCGCCGAAAGCGCACCCGCCGCGCAGCCAGAAAGCACGAAAGCCCCCACCGCCAGCATGGCCAGCGGCGCCGCCAGAGGCGCCAGCGGCAGCAACGGCAACAAGGACAGCAACCCAGGGCCGGAACGGGAATGAGACGTCATGGGCGCGCGATCCTTCCTCGATCAGCCCCCGCGAGAGCAGGGGCACCGGATCACAGCTAGGCCCACCCGCCCGTTGCGCTAGTGTCCTGATTCTGTAGTTCCTCCGATCTTCTGGGTGCGCTGGCAGAAGCGCTGTATGGCACCGAGGATGTCGTCGGCGGACTTGGTCCAGCGGAACGGTCTGGGATCGACGTTATGGGCTTCGATGAAGGCACGGATGTCGCGCTCGAGCGCCTGGGTGGAACGATGGATGCCGCGCCGGATCTGCTTGTCGGTGATGAGGGCGAAGAAGCGTTCGACCTGGTTGATCCAGGAGGCGCCGGTGGGCGTGAAATGGACATGCCAGCGCGGGCGCTTGAGCAGCCAGTCGCGGATCGGCTTGGTCTTGTGGGTGGCGTAGTTGTCCATCACGAGATGGACGTCGAGATCCTGGGGCACGGCTTTCTCCACCTGATCCAGGAACTTCCGGAACTCGGTGGAGCGGTGCTTAGGGTAGCAGTGGCCGATCACTGTCCCGGTCGCGATGTCGAGCGCTGCGAACAGCGAGGTAGTGCCGTGGCGGGTATAGTCGTGCGTGCGCCGCTCCGCCTGGCCGGGACGCATCGGCAGCAGGGGCTGGGTGCGGTCGAGCGCCTGGATCTGGGACTTCTCATCCACGCACAGCACCAGCGCGCGGTCCGGCGGTGCCAGGTAGAGCCCGACGATGTCGCGCACCTTCTCGACAAAGAGCGGGTCATTGGAGAGCTTGAAGGTCTCGCTCCGGTGCGGCTGCAGCCCGAAGGCCCGCCAGATGCGGTGGATGGTCGATGGCGCATACCCGACGGTCCGGGCCATGGAGCGCAGCGACCAATGCGTCGCACCTGGCGGCGTTGTTTCCAGCGTCAGCCGGATGGTATCGGCGATCGCGTCATCGCCGATCGTGCGCGGCGTGCCTGGTCTGGGCTCATCGAGCAACCCGTCCAGGCGATGCACGGCGAAGCGCCGACGCCACTTTGAAACCGTGTTGGCGTCCGCGCCGACCTCAGCGCTGATCGCCTTGTTCTCCAGACCCGCGGCGGCGGCCAACACAATGCGGGCCCGGCGCGCCATCGCCTGTCCGGTCTTGTGAGCCCGAGCCAGGAATTCCAGTTCCCGACGTTCGGCCTCACTCAGCCTAATCGTCACCGCCGGTTTGCCCATCGCGGCTCTCCCTACGATTACCTGCATGATCGTAGGAATTTCGCGATCAGGATACTAGGCGCGCCGCCGGTCACAGGGCGCGGCGCGGGCGGGGATGGAAGGTGGCGCGGGTGGCCTTGCAGGGGCTCTGCCCCTGCACCCCGGCAGGAACCTGAGGTTCCTGCACCTCCCACTAATCTTGCTGTAGCTTTTTGATGAAATAATCGTTCGTTTGAATCTTCATATTTTTCATTAATGGCCGCTTCTCTTCGTCAGTCATTTTTTTGTAATTTAAAATTGCATAGTATATGCTTCTTTGAATAGAAATTGTCGCGGACGGAAATACATCCACAGCAAGCTTTTTAATTCTTTGCCTGTCGAGCTGCTGGTAACCTAAGCATATTGCCTCCCTAAAGAAAGCTATACTGTCTGTGGTCCTATGCTCATCTACAACTTGATAGATTAGTTTTGGATTTTGATACTCAATATGAGATGCTAGTCGGAGCAGAGGTATCTTGAATGAGTAGCTCAGATGTTTGAAACCAATCACATCGGCAAGTCCATCCCGTAGTTTAATCTTTTTCTCAGGCTCTATCCTATCTGCGTCTTTCATCAAGGCATCCACTATATAAAATATAGAAGTCAACCTTGACCTCAATATAGAGTAGAGAATTTCCACATCTTGATTTACATATATGAAATACTTCACTAAATTACGAATGATCAATTCTTTATCGGCGCCGCTTATATTATCAAGTTCCTTGATATGTTCTTCTAAGTTAATTTTAGCTAAAGATTTAATGGCTTCTTTCCCTGGCTCTCTATAAAACCGCGAGATACTAGATCTACCGCTAACCACAACCCGTCTTGTAAACTCAGTTTTTGCGTTTAGGTCGATGGAGACATGTGTGGGGTGCAGCTGATCTTGGATTTGATCTGAAATCTCTTTACCTTCTAGAATTTGGACGATATTCGTTTTTCGAGGGTTAATAGATAAACCTTCTTCGATAAGCAGTTCACTTAAAACGCGCATAATTTCATGGCCTTGGGCCTTACTTTCAGCAAACAGCCTGAAATCATCCACATACCTGACAAAGCAAATACCTTGCTCAGTAAGTTTATTATCGACCCCTATAAGGGCCGCTTCGCACAGTATTCTGCTTGCGTCCGATCCCACAGGAACCCCGAAGCTTCTACGATCTCCAGCCCACTGAAGCAAAACTTCGCGCACAAGCTTAATGTATCTTTCCTCACAGCCAGCATCATTAAGATGATTTTCTAAAGGATGGTTCCCAATTCTCTCAAAAAAGTTTGATATATCAGTCGAAATCTTCCACTTACCGATGTAGTTGTTGGAAATTTCTCCAGATTTTTGACGGAACGAGTTATATCCATAATCGCTGTCGAAAAGCTTTCCTGGCACAGATGCCATTCTATGCGAGTGGATCACGCCATCAATTTTAGGAATTCTACAAGCTTCGATTTTTTCGAAAAGCATTATACACAAAGATAAATACTTAACCGCATCAAATGGGTCTATCCATGCAACTCGACGGTAAGAAAATTCATCCTTGGGCAGCATATAGTAATGAATTCGTCCAATGCGCTCTATGTCGAGATTGGCTACACTTAAGAATTTCAGCGCAATTTTATTCGCTTCCCTTCGGAAATCCTCCGGATTCTTGATGATTTCGCCGCATTCTAGAGGCTGTTATGAACCACTCATAACATGCTGGATCTGCTCGGCCTTCCGCAGGTAGGTCCGCTGGGGAAGGCCAGCAAAATCAGTTCTCTAGCACCAGGTTCATAACAGCCTCTAAGGGGTCCAAAAATGTTGGGGCTTTGAATATATCATCAAAACCTTTTTCAATTACATGACTTATCGCAAGGTTTACTGCAGCTTCTCTCCGCTGAAATTCTTGCTGAATCACGGTCACTCCAATAACAAGGTCTCGCTACGATGCCACCATTACGAATTGGCATCTTAACTGGATCAAACCAGCAATGTCACGGGGCGAACTCCAACCTTGCCTTTTAAGGAATTTTGTCCTATAATTTCAAGCAGGAGGTGAGGTGTCTACCATGACCATGCCCAGCTTGATCACTAACCTCCAATGGTCCGCCCTCCTCCCCTACCTCCTCCCCCGCGCGCCCCAAGGCCGCCGCCTGGAGGAACACCGGGAGCGGATGGAAGCCATCTTCTTCATCGCCACCTCCTCCCTCCCGTGGTGCGCCCTCCCCGCGCGCTACGGCCGCGCGGATACCGTCTCCCGCTACTTCCGCCGCCTCACCCATGCCGGGCTCTGGCAGAAGCTGCTGCACGCGCTGGCGGAAGCAGCACCCGGCCACCCGCTGCGGCAGCTTGAGGAAAAAATTCTCCGCGCCTGCCGCCGCGCGCACCGCATCCTCGGCCTGCCCTTCCTCGTGCTCATCCGCCGCCTCAACCTGCGCCGCGCCCTCCCCGGACCGCCCTGGCTGCTGCCCGACCCGCTTTTGTCCGAAACCCTCGCACGGGTAAAAATCACCCCGCCGCCACCGGGCGAATACGGGCACAGGACACGCCATGCCCGCCTTCTCGCCACCCTCCGGCGCCTGCACCGGGATGCCGGCGGGCGCCGCCGCATCCCCCGTTCCGTGCGCCTGGCCTGGGCATGAGTGCGGATATGCCAAATCCACCCCTGGACAACGGGCGCGCGGGTGCCGACAAGGCAGGCATGTCGACCCCCGTCCTCCTCGCCCCCGACCGCGCGAAGCAGCTCTCGGCCGAATTCGGCCTGAAGCCGGATGAGTATGAGCGCGTTCTCACCATCCTCGGCCGCGCGCCGTCGCTGACGGAACTCGGCATCTTCTCCGTCATGTGGTCCGAGCACTGCTCGTATAAATCCAGCCGCCACTGGCTGAAGCAGCTCCCCACCAAGGCCCCCTGGGTCATCCATGGCCCCGGTGAGAATGCCGGCGTCATCGATATCGGTGAGGGCCTGGCCGCCATCTTCAAGATGGAAAGCCACAACCACCCCAGCTTCATCGAGCCCTACCAGGGCGCCGCCACCGGCGTCGGCGGCATCCTGCGCGATGTCTTCACCATGGGCGCCCGCCCCATCGCCAACCTCAACGCGCTGCGCTTCGGTGATCCCTCCCTGCCCAAGACCCGGCAGGTGCTGGATGGCGTGGTGCGCGGCATCGGCGGCTACGGCAATTGCGTCGGCGTCCCCACGGTGGGCGGAGAGGTGAACTTCCACCCCGCCTACAACGGCAACCCCCTGGTCAATGCCATGACCGTCGGCATCGCGCCGAAGGACCGCATCTTCCTCAGCGCCGCCGCCGGCATCGGCAACCCCGTGGTCTATGTGGGTTCCAAGACGGGCCGCGACGGCATCCACGGCGCCACCATGTCCTCCGCCGAATTCAGCGCGGATTCCGAGGAAAAGCGCCCCACCGTCCAGGTCGGCGACCCCTATTCGGAAAAGCTGCTGATCGAGGCCTGCCTGGAGCTGATGGCCACCGACGTCATCGTCGCCATCCAGGACATGGGCGCCGCCGGCCTCACCTCCTCCAGCGTGGAGATGGCCGGCAAGGGCGGCGTGGGCATCGAGCTGAACCTCGACAGCGTCCCCCAGCGTGAGGACGGCATGTCGGCCTACGAGATGATGCTCTCGGAAAGCCAGGAACGCATGCTCATGGTCCTCAAGCCGGGCCAGGAGCATGTGGCCGAGGCCATCTTCCACAAGTGGGAGCTGGACTTCGCCGTCATCGGCCACCTGACCGACACGGGCCGCATCGTCATCCGCCACAAGGGCGCGCTGGAAGCCGACATCCCCCTCGCCCCCCTGGAATCCGAGGCACCCCTCTACCAGCGCCCGACGGCCGAGACGCCGAAGCAGCCCGTGCTGGACCCCAACAGCATCCCCAGCCCCATGGGCATCGGGGAGGCATTGGTGAAGCTCGTCGGTTCCCCCGACCTCTGCTCCCGCCGCTGGATCTGGGACCAGTACGACAGCACCGTCGGCGGCCAGACCGTCAAGCGCCCCGGCGCGGCCGATGCCGCCATCGTGCGGCTGGAAGACACGAGCCGCGCCCTCGCCATGACCACCGACGTCACCCCCCGCTACTGCGCGGCGGACCCGGAGGAAGGCGGCAAGCAGGCGGTGGCCGAGGCCTGGCGCAACATCACCGCCACGGGCGCGAAGCCGCTGGCCATCACCGACAACATGAATTTCGGCAACCCCGAGAAGCCGGAAATCATGGGCCAGTTCGCCGCCGCCGTGCGCGGCATGGCCGCCGCCTGCATCGCGCTGGACTTCCCGGTCGTCTCCGGCAACGTCTCCCTCTACAACGAGACGGAAGGCAAGGGCATCCTGCCCACCCCCGCCATCGGCGGCGTGGGCGTGATCGAGGATGTCTCCAAATCCCTCGGCTACGCGCTGAAGGACGGCCAGGACCTCGTCCTGGTGGGTGAGACCGCCGGCTGGCTCGGCCAGTCCCTCTGGCTGCGGGAGATCGCGGGCCGGGAGGAAGGCGCCCCCCCGCCCGTGGACCTGGCGCAGGAGCGCCGGACCGGCGACTTCATCCGCGCCCGCATCCTGGCCGGCGAGCTGACCGCCTGCCACGACCTGGCCGATGGCGGCCTGCTGGTGGCACTGGCTGAGATGGCGCTGGAGGGCGATACCGGCGCCACCCTGGCCGCCGCCCCCGGCACCACCCCCGCCCATGCCTTCTGGTTCGGTGAGGACCAGGGCCGCTACCTCGTCGCCACCGCCGATGCGGCCGGCTTCCTGGCCGCGGCGCGGGCGGCCGGCGTTCCGGCCATGCGGATCGGCCGCAGTGGCGGGAGGGCCTTGGTTCTGCCGGGCGGCGAGTCCATATCGCTTGATAAGCTGCGGGAAGCGCATGAACACTTCCTGCCGGCCCTGATGGCCCGTTAAATCATGAACCGGCGGCTGGCCCCCGAAGCGCCCGCCGCCCCCCCTCTGGAGTGGAAACGCGGAATGGCGATGCAGCCGGCGGAAATCGAGGCTTTGATCAAGGCGGCCCTGCCTGACGCGGAGGTCGTGATCCAGGACCTGGCCGGGGATGGCGACCATTATGCCGCCTCGGTCGTGTCGGAAGCCTTCCGCGGCAAGTCCCGCGTGCAGCAGCACCAGCTCATCTACGCCGCCCTGCGCGGCCGCATGGGTGGTGAGCTGCACGCCCTCGCCCTTCAGACCTCAGCCCCGTAAGGACAGCCCGCGATGAGCAACCCCGTCTTCGATCGCATCCAGGCCGAGATCACCGAGAACCCCGTGGTGCTCTACATGAAGGGCACCCCGGTCTTCCCGCAATGCGGCTTCTCCGCCCGCACGGTGCAGATCCTCAGCCACATGGGCGTGCCCTTCAAGGGCGTGAACGTGCTGGAGGACCCCGAGATCCGCGAGGGCATCAAGTCCTTCGCCAACTGGCCGACTATCCCTCAGCTTTATGTGAAGGGTGAGTTCGTCGGCGGCTGCGACATCGTCATGGAGATGTTCCAGTCCGGTGAGCTGGCCACGCTGCTGGACGATAAGGGCATTCCCCACCAGGCCGCCGCCTGACGTGCCGCGGGGGGCTCATGCCCCCCGCCGGCCGCCAAACCAAGGCGGCCCTGCTGCGTTGCCTCGACAATTGTCCGAGGCGCGCATCCCATGAACAACCAGTATCTGCGTACCCTGCTCAACCTCGTGCTGCCGATCCTGCAGCCGGTCATCGGGGCCCTGCCGACGGTCTTCGGCATCGGCATGAGCATGGCCGAGATGTCCGCCAGCAGCGAGACGCCCGTCACCCCGGCCAGCTATGCCTTCTCCATCTGGGGGCTGATCTTCGCCCTCTCCATCGCCTGGGGCATCTGGCAGGCACTGCCGGCGGGGCGGGACAGCGTGGCGGCGCGGCGGCTGGGCTGGCCGCTGGCGGGGGTCTTCGCCCTCTCCAACCTCTGGATGCTGCTGGCGATGATGACCGGCAACGGCTGGCATCTGGTGATCGTCATCCTGCTGCTGCTGGCCTGCGCGCTGGCTGCCTTCTTCACCGCCCGGGCCGAGCCGCCGCAGGGCTGGGTGGACAGCTGGATCATCTATCCCCTCACCGGCCTTTTCGCCGGCTGGGTCTCCGCCGCCAGCTTCGCCAATATCGCCGGTGCCGCCCTGCTCTCCGGCGCCATCCCCCCGTCGGGGGCAGGCAGCACCCTGGCCGCCATCCTTCTGCTGCTGGCTGCGGCGGGGCTGGCGCTTGGCGTGCTCTGGGTGGGGCGCGGCGCGCCCTGGTACGCGGGCGCCTTCGTCTGGGCGCTGCTAGCCATCGTCTATGCCAATACGGCCGAGCGGGAGGTGAACCTCGTGGTGGCAGTGGTCACCATGGGTCTGCTGGTCCTGGTCGTCGCCGTCTCCTGGCAGCGGATGCGCCGCCTCCGCCCGCTGGGCTGAGGACAGGCCGATGGAACGGCCTGTCACGAAAAAATCCGCTTCCCGCTCGATCCTGCAGCGGTTTCGCGCGTTCATCCCTGCGTCACTGCGCGCAAGGCCAGACCTATCCATGCCGGATGCTTCGTCGCGCCCATCGAGTTCCGTAACATCCGGGGGCGGCATCCATCCGCTTTCCCCGGCCGCCAAGGTCGTGCCTGCCGCCATGCCTGACACTCGCAGCCTCACCACGCTGGCGGGTGGCGTCGTGATCGTCGCCGGCCTCTATCTCGGCCGGGACGTGCTGATTCCCGTCACCCTGGCCTTCCTTCTCAGCCTGCTCCTCGCCCCGCTCATCCGCCTGCTGCGGCGGATACGGCTGGGGCGGGTCCCTGCGGTCATCCTGGCGGTCTTCATCGCGCTGGGCGTGATGCTCTCCATCGGCGGCATCATCGGCAACCAGCTGGCCCAGTTGGCTGACGACCTGCCGCGCTACCAGCACACCATCTCCCGCAAGGTGGACACGCTGCAGAGCATGACCATCGGGCGGCTGAACGCGGTGCTGGAGCGCGCCAGCGCCGATTTCCGCCGCACGCCCGCCCCGCCATCCGCGCAGCCCACCGTCCCCGACATCCGCCCCGAACCGTCCCAGCCCGCCACGCCGTTGCCGGTGGAGGTGCACCAGCCACAGCTCTCATCGCTGGAGATGGCAACGACCTATCTCTCCCCGGTGCTGAGCCCGCTGGCGCATCTGGGCATCATCCTGGTGGTGACCATCTTTGTGCTGCTGCAGCGGGAGGATCTGCGCGACCGGCTGATCCGCCTCTTCGGCTCCTCCGACCTCCACCGAACCACGGTGGCGATGGACGATGCCGCCTACCGCCTCAGCCGCTTCTTCCTGACGCAGGTGGCCATCAACGCCGCCTTCGGCTGCGTCATCGCGCTCGGGCTGCTGATCATCGGCCTGCCCAGCCCGATCCTCTGGGGCATCCTGGCCGGGCTGCTCCGCTTCGTGCCCTATGTCGGCGCCATCCTGGGCGCGCTGATGCCGGTGGCGCTGGCCGCCGCGGTCGATCCGGGCTGGTCCATGATGATCTGGACGGCCGCCCTCTTCCTGGCCATCGAGCCGGTGATCGGCCACATCATCGAGCCGCTGGCCTATGGCCACTCCACCGGCATGTCGCCGGTCTCGGTCATCCTGGCGGCGATCTTCTGGAGCTGGATCTGGGGTCCCATCGGGTTGCTGCTGGCCACGCCGCTGACGCTCTGCCTGGTGGTTCTGGGTCGGCATATCGACAGGCTGGAATTCCTCGATGTCATCCTGGGCGACCGTCCCGCCCTGACACCGGTCGAGAACTTCTATCAGCGCACCCTGGCGGGCGACCCGGACGAGGCGCAGGATCAGGCGGAACTGTTGCTGAAGGAGCGCTCCCTCTGCTCCTATTATGACGAGGTCGCGGTGAAGGGCCTGCAAATGGCCTCCGCTGATGTGCGCCGTGGCGTGGTGACGCCGCCGCAGCTGGAGCGCATCCGCGAGGCGGTGACCGACCTGATCGAGAGCCTGCAAGACCATACCGATGCCGAGCCCGCCCCCGCCCCGCCGGCACAGGGCCCGGCCCGCATGCTGCGCCTCTCCCCCGCCGAGCAGAAGCTGCCGCGCGAGCCGGGGGTGAAGCTGCCGGAGCCCGAGGAGATCCCGGAATCCTGGCGCCAGGACGGCAGCATCCTCTGTGTCGCCGGGCGCGGACCGCTGGACGAGCTTTCGGCCATGCTGCTGGCGCAGATCCTCCGCAAGCACGGCATGGGGGCGAGGGTGGTGCCGAACCAGGCGGCCTCCCGCCGCCATTTCGGTACGCTGGAGACCGCGGGCGTGCGGATGATCTGCGTCTGCTCGGTCGAGTTGCAGGGCACCCCGTCCAACCTGCGTTTCCTGCTGCAGCGCCTGCACCGGCGGGCGCCGGAGGCCCCGGTCCTGGTGGGCATCTGGCAGGATGACGACCCCGCGCTGCGGGAAGACGAACTACGCCGTGTGCTGGGCGCGCGCTTCCTCGTGTCCTCACTCCGGGAGGCCGTTCTCGCCTGCAGCCGTGTGGCGCGAGAGAGCGAGCGTCCTGCCAGCCGCGTGCCGGAGACTTCCGGCAGCGCGGGAGTGCCTGTCGATGCTGTGGCGCGTGGCGCCTGAGAACCCAACGAAAAGGACACAATGATGGCTGACCTGATTGTACTGGGCTTCGACCAGCCAGACGAGGCGGACAATGTGATGGAGCGGCTGACACAGCTGCGGAAGGAGTACCTGATCGACCTGGAAGACGCCGTGGTCGTGATACGCAATGCCAGCGGCAAGGTGCATATCAAGCAAAGCTTCAACCTGACGGCCGTCGGCGCCACCTCGGGCCTGGCCTCGGGCGGGCTCTGGGGGGCGCTGGTCGGGCTGCTCTTCCTCAACCCGCTGGCTGGCTTCGTCATCGGCGGCGCCATCGGCGCGGGCACCGGCGCCCTCTCCGGCTCGCTCACCGACTACGGCATCAACGACGACTTCATCCGCTCCCTGGGCGAGACCATCCCCCCCAATTCCTCCGCCCTCTTCGTGCTCGTGCGGAAGGCGCAGCCGGAGAAGGTCCTGGCGGAATTCTCGGGTATCAAGGCCCGGGTGCTGCGCACCTCCCTCTCGCCTGACCAGGAGAAGCGGCTGCAGGAGGCCCTGTCCGGCGGCGCACCCACGGGAGCCAGCCCGGGTACCCCTGCCAGCCCGGGCACTCCCGCTTAAAACAAAACGGGCTCGGCCGCTGACGCGGCCGGGTCCTTCCAGCCCTGAAGCGGCTGGACCCCGCAGGCGGAGAGATAACTGGCTACGGCATCGAGTTCCGCCGCCGGTCGGGTGCGGTCAGCGGTATCGCCCGGTGGCACCCAGATGACCGTCTCATACCGCGCCCGGGTCATCAGCACCCGGTAGGTATTCCGGATGAACCGCTGCTCATCGGGTTTCTTGACGGCATTCCAGCGCGTGCCGGCGAAGGCTCGGGCCTGCCAGCCCTCTGTAGCCCGGATGAAGTCGCCACCCCAGGCAAGGCCGACGAGATCGAGTTCCAGCCCCTGGCAAGCATACTCCGTGGCGCAGACCTCCAACGCGTCCGAGGCACGCACATCCGGCCAGCGGTCCAGGAACCAGCGCACGGCTTCCTCAGGTCCGTGCAGCACATGGCCAAGCCCGTCGGCACGCAAGCGTCGGGCGCCGGAAGAGCAGACCAATCCTGCCCGCCGCATGCCACGCGCCATCCGGCGCAAGGCCGCGCGCGGAGGCGAGGTCTCGCGTCAGATAGAAGGGGAGCGCCGAAGCAGCGGCGATGCGCGCGGCTTTCTCCGCCTGGTCGGAGAGCACGGCATCCACCCAGGCGGCGCCCGCGGGCTCCTGCACAGATCGGATCGGCACAACCAGATCCAATGCCGGATCCAGCCGCAGCCAGGGCACAGGGGCCTCTGCCAGCCGCTGAGCTGGCTCCGCGGTCTTCGTCAATACGCGTGGCGCGGCCAAGGCCTTCCAGCGCCCCCCGGACGCCGCGATCACGCGCCCCCATTCGGCCAGGCCGGCCTCACCCGTGTTGATCTCCTGCCCGTTGCCGACCAGCGCGACAATGACGGCCCAGCCGGAGGGGCGGGACATGATCTCCAGCATATGGGCAGGCTCGGAATCCGTCAGGATCGACTGGCGGCGCTGCGTATCGCGCCGCGCCTGGGCTGCGTCCCAGGCCCTCTGGGCTTCGTCGAAAACCACCAGATGCTCAGGCGGCGGGTTGGCAGCGTCGCGGGTATGCGCCTCGAGGAAGCGGTGCACATTCTGCAGGAAACCCCGCCCTTGCCGTGCCGGCTGACGGCGCCCCTGCGTCATTCGCGCGTCACGGGCCAGAGCCTCCCTCAACACCGCGACCAAGGGGGCATTACCGGTCAGGAAAGCGGCTTCAATA
This sequence comes from Roseomonas marmotae, assembly GCF_017654485.1. Lineage (NCBI taxonomy): Bacteria > Pseudomonadati > Pseudomonadota > Alphaproteobacteria > Acetobacterales > Roseomonadaceae > Roseomonas > Roseomonas marmotae. Next base: position 132,967 of record NZ_CP061091.1, read on the forward strand.
TCCTGCCCGCCAAAGACGACATTCAGGCCACAGAGCGTTTTGCCTGCGCCGGGAATGCCGGTGACGAAAATGACCAGCCGTTCTCCCTTCTCCCGCGCCTCAATCACGGCGCGGCGGATGGCGGTGGTCGTGAGCGTGAGGTTGACGGTATCGGCGCGGGCGGCCGCGATCTCCTCCACGCTGTGCCGCGCGAACATCAGGCGGGCGGCATCGATGATTCCAGGCACCGGCTGATACGCGGCCCTGGTCCAGGCTTCGGCATCCAATGGCGGGAAGGTGGGTGGGAATCGATCCTGCACCTCCGCCACCAGCGCCGGCAGGGTAGCGATATTGGCGCGCAGCACCGGTGCCACGCCAGCCAGCGGCAGGGGCCATTCATTGCGCGGGGCAGGCGCATGCGTCGCAATCAGGACCGGCAGGATAGGATGCTTCCTGCTGCCAGCGTGGAAATCCCGCAGGTCCAGCGCATAGTCCTCGGCCTGCCGCAGATCCTCCGGGCGGAAAGCCGTGGCGCGTTCCTTGAATTCCAGCACCAGGATCGCGCGGTCGGTCAGGAGCACGGCATCGATGCGCCGCTCCAGCCGCAGCAGGTCGTATTCCAGCAGGATGGTCCAGGACTCACCACCGGGCTGCGCCACCGTGGCTTGGAGCGCGCGCAGGCTGGTGGCCCAGGCATCGAGTTGCTCCGGCTCCAACCCGCGATGGCGGCGGGCCTGGGTGGCCGCCAGCCGGCCCGCCAGATCCGCCGGATCAGCCGCCAGCAATTCGCGCCCCGTGCAGATGAGCCAGGCCATCATGCCATCCGTCTCCCAGGCCAGGTGGCCAACAGGATGCTCGCCAGCATCAGCGCCAGCCCGGCCAGATGGAAGGCGGAGAAATGCTCGCCGAGCACCAGCACCGCCAGCACGGCGGCGGTGGCGGGCAGGAAGCCGGTGAAGATTCCGGCCACCCCGGCCGGCGCCCGCAGCAGCCCGCGATACCAGAGCAGCAGGCAGAGCACGCTGGCGGTGATGCTGTGGAAGACCAGCAGCCCGGCGATCTCCGGCTCGGCCAGGGCTGCCGCCGCGCCCAGCACGGGCAGGCAGAAGGGCAGCAGCATGGCGGCGGAGAACGCCTGCATCCAGAAGCTGGCCGTCACCACCGGCAGCCGGCCGGAGAGGCGCTTGGCAAGCAGCACATAGGCCCCCTCCCCGCAGACAGCGAGGAAGATCAGCGCATTGCCCAGCAGGCTGCCACCGCTGCCGCCCTCGGTCCGGGCCAGGGTGATGGCGCCCATGCCGCCCACCGCCAGCCCCGCCGCCAGCCATTGCCGGGGCGGCAGCCTCTCCCGCAGCCAGAGCGCGGAGCCGATGGCGATGACGGCCGGCAGGGTGGCCAACACCAGCCCGGCCTCCAGCGCCGTGGTGAAACGCAGGCCGGTCAGCAGCGCAGCATTGTAGAGCAGCGTGCCCAGCGCCGCCTGCAGCGCCAGGTTGCGCAGCGCGGCGGGGGATGGGCGCACCCGCCCCTCCCACAGCCGGGCCAGGGGCCAGAGCACGGCGCAGGCCAGCAGGCAGCGCAGCCCGACGATCAGGGCGATGGGCAGCGCATCGGCCAGCAGCTTCGCCACCGCCACATTGGCCCCAACCAGCGCCATGCTGGACGCCAGTTGGACGTAAGCCGTCAGCACGTCATTCGGCGTCCTGCCGGAAGGGGGAGAGGGTGGCGAGGTCCGCCATGTTCTCCAGCATGGCCGGGCGCTCCTGCTCCAGGAACTCCGCCACCGCGCGGCGCAGCCCGCCATGGGCGATCCAATGCGCGGAATAGGTGGGGGACGGCAGGTAGCCGCGCTGGATCTTGTGCTCGCCCTGCGCCCCGGCCTCGACACGGGACAGGCCATGGGCGATGGCGAAGTCGATAGCCTGGTAGTAGCAGAGCTCGAAATGCAGGAAGGGCGCCTGCACCAGCGCGCCCCAGTTGCGGCCGTAGAGCGCATCCCGGCCCATCAGGTTCAGGGCGCCGGCCACGGGCTCGCCATCCTGTTCGGCCACCATCAGCACCACGCGGTCCCCCAGCCGTTCGGCCAGCAGCGGCCAGAAGCGGGCGGTGAGATAGGCGCTGCCCCATTTGCGGTCCACCGTGTCCATGTAGCAGCGGTGGAAGGCCTTCCAGTGCCGGGGCGTGATCTCGGCGCCGCGCAGGGCGCGGAAGGTCAGGCCGGCCGACTGCGCCTCCCGCCGCTCCCGCCGGATCTGCTTGCGCTTGCGGCTGGAAAGGGCGCCGAGGAAGCTCTCGAAGTCAGCATAGCCGTCATTATGCCAGTGGAACTGGGTGCCCAGGCGCTGCAGCCAGCCGGCCTCGCCCAGCGCATGCCACTCGGCCTCCGTGCAGAAGGTGACGTGGCAGGAGGAGAGGCCGAGTTCCTGCGTCGCCTGCACCAGCGCCCCGCCCAGGACCGCCGGGGGCAGCCCGTCCCGCACCAGCAGGCGCCGCCCGGGGACGGGGCTGAAGGGTGAGGCCACCTGCAATTTGGGATAGTAGCGTCCGCCCGCCCGCTCGAAGGCATTGGCCCAGGCGTGGTCGAAGACATATTCGCCGTAGGAATGGTTCTTGGCATAGGCGGGGGCGACGCCGAGCAGCCGGCCATTCGCGTCCCGCAGCGCGGCGTGCTGCGGCAGCCAGCCCGTGCGGGCGCTGGCGGAGCCGGATTCCTCCAGCGCCAGCAGGAAGGCATGGCTGACGAAGGGATTCTCATCCCCCGCGCAGGCATTCCATTCGCCAGCGGAAATCTCCGCGACGGAGGGGTGGAGGCGCAGGGTCAGTTCGGTCTCGTGATCCGCCATCGTCCTTGCCTCAGGTCTTCGCTGCGCCGCGGCAGATATGGCACCTCAGCGGCGGCTGTCACCTGCCGGGCGGCATGCGGCGGCGGCGGCGGCGGCCAGGCGCATCATCCGCCGCGCCGCGACCGTGGCGCCGGCGGCGCCGCCGGCCAGCTTGGCGGCATGGCCCTCGAAGAACTGCTCCACCCCGGCCTCGGTCACCAGGTCGGCGCCCGCGGTCAGCCCGGCCGAGACGGTCAGGCGCCGCAGCAGCCGCCAGAGCATGACGGTGCCGGGCCGCAGCCCGTGCAGCACCGCCACCTGCCGGATCAGCCGCAGCCCCAGCAGCGCCATGGCCGCCGCATCCATGGCGGGCGAGGGCAGGATGGCCGTGACGACGAAGACCTGCTTGGCCGATTGCCAGCCCAATGCCTTGACCTTGGTATCCAGCACCGGCAGCAGGGCCGAGGTCATTAGCCCCCGGGCCTCGTCCAGCGTGGTGGCGCGCAGGATCTGCGCCACGGCGGGCGCGGCTTCCGGCAGGCGGCGGCCGACATCGGTGGCCCAGGCACGCAGCGCGGCGGGGGGCGCGGCACTGCCGGGGGTGGCGCGGAGGTCATGGGCCAGCCGGTCCAGGGCCGAGAGGCGGCGCATCGCCCGCCATTCCCGCCCCAGCGCCAGCAGCACCGCGCCGCCCGCGCCCGCGCCCAGCGCCACGCCCATCCACCCCAGGATGGGCGAGGTGGCGAAAAGGTCCCGCAGCATCAGCACGAGGCCGAGGCCGAAGGTGCCCAGCACCAGCGCGCCCGCCGCCCCCGCCAGCAGCCCCAGCGCGCCAAACCAGGAAGGCGGCTTTTCCAGCGGCAGGTCGATCACGGCCGGCACGCCATGCTCGATGGGCCCGCCGAGATCGAGGTCGAGCAGCGCCGGGCCGAGATCGGGCGGCGGCCCGGCCGTGGTGGTGGGGCGCGGAGGTGGCGGCGGGGCGGGCTCATCGGCCCAGCCGGGGGTCTGAGGCGTCACAGCGCATCCTCCAGCAGCCAGGCCAGCAGTTCATCCAGCCCCAGATGCGGCAGGCCATCGCGGCCATCAGGGTCGATCAGCGGCGGGCGGAAGACCGGCAGCTCGAAAAAGGGGCGGGACCAGAAGGCATCGCCCGGCGGTGGGGGCGCGGAGGGGATATGGCCGGGGCGGAAGGGGCGGCGCCGTTCCTCCCCCAGCGGCACGCCCAGCACCACCGGCAGCCCGTCATGCACCGCATCCTCCGTGCAGCGCAGGGCGGCCAGGGCGCGGTGGCTGGTGGCGCGGCGGTCGTGGCCGGGGGTGGCGATCATGCTCGAAAAAAGGCTCTCCAGCGCCGGGCGCTGGCTGGCGGGCACATGGTCGGTCTTGCTAGCCACGAAGCCCACGCGCTTCAGGCTGGAGATGCCGAACCAGCGGGAGCGGGAGCGCGCATCATAGGCCGCGGCGACCTGCGCGATGGCGTGGCGGGTATCCTCGAAGGCCCCCTCGCCCGCCCAGAGCGCGCCCAGCACATCCACCAGCACCACTTGCCGGTCGAAGCGGGCGAACCAGGGGTCGAAGAAATTCTGCCGCATATCGTCCCGGTAGGCGGCGAAGCGGCGGGCCAGCAGGTCGCGCAGGCTGCGGGCGGGGGCCGGCCCCTCCCCTGGCAGCGGGAAGAACCACATCATCGGGCTCTCCCCGCGCGGGCCGGGGCGCAGGAAGCGGCCGGGCTGCAGCCAGCGGAGGCCGAAGCGGTCCCGCGCCTGTTCCAGCACGGTCAGGTAGAGGCGATGGCCGCGCCGGGCCACGGCCTCATCCGCCGGGGCGGCGGGGTCGAGCGTGGCGATGAAGTCGAGGAATTCCCCCGCCACCTCGGCACGCGGCCTGGCCCGCAGCAGCGCCAGGGTCTCGGCGGACCAACTCGAAAAATCCTGGTCCAGCAGGGGGAGGTCCAGCAGCCATTCGCCGGGATAGTCCAGCAGGTCCAGCCGCACGCGGCGGGGGCCCAGCAGCCGCGCCGGGCCGCTGCGGGAGAGTTCCAGCGTCAGGCTGGCGCTGGCCAGGTCGCTGGTGCGGGGCGGCCAGTGGGGCTGCGCGCCGGCGAGGTCGCGGATCTTGTCGGCGGCGTCGAACCAGTCCAGCGCCTGCGTGCCGGCGGGTTCCAGCCCGACGCTGAGCAGGCGGGTGCCCTGGCGTTCCAGTTGCGCCGAGAGCGCCGGCAGGGTGTTCCGCCCGCGCCCCATGGCCAGCAGATTGGCGATGACGGAGGTGATGAAGACCGTCTTGCCGGAGCGGCTGAGGCCGGTGATGGCGACCCGCAGCGTCGTCTCGTTCAGCAGCCGCTCCGCCTCATCGGCCATGCCGGTCACGAGGCGGAGGGCGCCGCTGCCGAGTTCCTCGCCTATCCTGAACAGACCCGACAAACCCCACCCCTTCCTGCGTCCTCGGCAGATGTGCGGATGGGACCTGCGCGCGGCAAGCCTCAGCCGGCGAAGCGCTTCATGTAGTAGAGCTTGGCGAAGCCGGGCACGGGATAGTCCGGCAGGGTGCCGAAGCGGCTATAGCCCTGTTTCTCGTAGAAGCCGGGCGCCTGGAAGCTGTTGGTATCGAGATAGGCGCCGATGCAGCCCTGCGCCCTCGCCTCCTCCTCCGCAGCCGCCAGGATGCGGGCGCCGAGGCCGCCGCCGCGCAGATCTTCCGGCAGGAAGAAGGTCTCCACGAACAGCCAGCTGTAGCGGACGCGGCCGATCAGCCCGCCGCGCGTGGCCCCGGTCTCGGGGTCCCGCACCAGGACGGAGATGGGCTGCTGCCCGGCGGAGCCGGCCAGCGCCTCATTGAAGTCCAGGATGGCCCGCAGCAGCGTGGCCGCCGCCTCCGGCTCCGGGCTGGTGCTCAGTTCAAAGCCGATGGCGGCGGTGGACATCAGGCGATCTCGAACATGCCTTCGACCTCGACCGCCGCATCCCCGGGCAGGGAGGGCACGCCGATGGTGGAGCGGGCATGGCGCCCGGCATCGCCGAAGACCTCGACCGCGAGGTCGGAGGCACCGTTCATCACCTGCGCGTGCTGGGTGAATTCCGGCCCGGCGGCGATGAAGCCGCCCAGCCGCACCACGCGCTTCACCCGGTCCAGGTCGCCCACGGCGGCCTTCACCTGGGCGATGACATTGATCAGGCAGACCCGCGCGGCGGCGCGCGCATCCTCGACCGGGACCTCGGCGCCGACCTTGCCGGTATAGGCGATCTTGCCGTCCACCAGCGGGATCTGGCCGGAGACGACCAGCAGGTTCGGCCCGGCGAAATTGAAGCCGATATAATTGGCCAGCGGCGCGGCCGGGGTGGGCAGCGTGATGCCGAGCGCGGCGAGGCGCCCTTCGACGGTTCCGGTCATGATCGAGAACTCCAGAGTCTGGGAAAGCGGTCAGCCGACCAGCCGCAGCCTTCCGCGCCGGGCGGCGGGGCTGGGCCGCAGGGGCAGGTCCAGCGGCAGTTGCGGGGCATCGGCGCGCGGGGCGGGGGCCGGGGCGGCCTCGGCCGCGCAATCCTCCTCGGACGGGTCGGGCCAGAGGTGGCGGGCCTCGGCGCCGCCGAGATAGGCGATGGCGAGGCGGCGGAAGGCCCAGTCCAGCACCGAGGTGGCGCGGCGGATCTCCGGGTCGCCCTCCACCGTGCCGCAGGGGCCGCCCTGGCCATAGGCCACGGCCTGCACGTAGTCCGAGAGCGGCATGCCGCGCGCCAGGCCGAGATTCACCACATGAACGAAGCTGTCCATCAGCCCGCGGAAGGCCGCGCCGTCCCGCGCCATGGCCAGGCCGATGGCGGCCAGGCTGCCGTCATAGGCCTCGGTGGCCGTCAGGGTGACGCGGTGGCCGGCCAGGGTCACGCGCCAGACCTGGGCGGGGCCGAAGGCCGGGCGCGGCGGCGGCAGCGGATGCGCGGGCTGGGGCTGCGCCGGGGCGGCAGGGGCCGGGGCGTGCAGATAGGGGCGGACCGAGGCCTCCATCGCCGCGCGGGCGGCGGCAGGCACGGGGGCCAGCAGGGCGGCGGCACCGGCGCCGTGCAGCGCCATGGCACGGCGGGCGGCGCGGGTCGGCTGCTCCTCCACCCCGCCATGGGCGGCATGGGCGAAGCGGGTCGGGCCCTGGGCGGGGGCCAGCCCGCCGGTCTCGATGCCCAGCAGCCCCTCGGCGGCGTCGGGCGGGGTCAGGGCCAGCAGGGCGGCATGGCGCAGCCCACCGCTGCGGCTGGCGCGCTCCAGCGCCTGCCGCGCGGCCACGGCCAGTCCGGGCATGGCGCAGCCGGCCGGGGGCGCGGGCCAGAAGAGGCAGGCGGATTCGCGGGCGCCATGGCGCTGCGCCAGCTCGGCGCTGGCTTCCTCGGCGGCGGCGCGGGTCAGGGCGGTCAGGCAGGCCGCGGCCTCCCGCGCCGGGGTGGAATCATAGGCCAGGCCCATGGCGGCCAGCAGCCCGGCCAGGTCGGCGAAGCCGAGTCGCAGCGCATGGGCCTTGCCTGCTGTCAGCACGTCCAGCGCCCGGACGGCGGTGCCGACCGCCGCCATGTAGCCGGGGATATCGAAGCCCCCGGCATCGTCCAGGAAGGCCGGCAGGTTCAGCACGAAGCGCGGCTCGGCCTTCGCCTCGCCCCGCCAGGTGGCGGCGCCGGGCGCGCCGCGGCGGGTGAGCACGAGGCGGTGCAGCGCCCCGGCCAGGGCATTGCCCTCCTCCTCCCACAGCAGGCGGAGCCTGAGACCCTGGGCCACCAGCCGGCTGATCCAGCCATCCGCCAGGGCGGGCAGGGAAACGGCGCCTTGCCCCGGGGCCAGCGCGGCCAGGGCGGCGGCGGCCTCGTCCTCCCAGGCGGCGGGCAGGGCCATGGCTCGCGCGGGGGCATCCGGGTCGGCCTGCGCCCGCATGCGCCGAAGCGCGATTCCCGCCCAGACCGTGCCTGCCATTCGTTCCATCTCCCCATGGTATGATGCCATGCGGAAGGGCGGAAGCCGTCTCCGCTGTTGAATCCGACTCTGTCTTCCCAGATATGGCGTGCCTGCCGTGTCGCCGCCCGGCCTTTCGCGCGGCGCCCGCATGTGCGAAGGAAGCGCGGGCGACGCCCCCGCGTCACCCGACCCGTTCCCCCTGGCCTTATGGAACCGACCGCGTCATGTCCTTCCTGCATCGGCTGACCACTGGCTTCGCCGTCAGCGAGATCGGCACCGACCGCTTCGGCAATACCTATTACGAGAGCAAGCGCGACTGGCTGACCTATGGCCGCAAGCGCCGCTACGTGATCTATGCCAAGGAAGCCGAAGCCACCGCCGTGCCGCCCGAGTGGCATGGCTGGCTGCACCACACCTCGCCCGTGCCGCTGCCGGAGCAGAAGCTCTACCCCTGGCAGAAAGAGCACCAGCCGAACCTGACCGGCACGCCGCAGGCCTACCGCCCCACCGGGCATGACCACGCCACCGGCCACCGGCAGGTGACGACGGGCGATTATGAAGCCTGGACACCGGGTAGCTGACATTTCCCATGCAACGTAGAAGCCTCGCCGAAATCCTGGCCGGCGCCGTGGTGCTGTTGGTGGCACTCGGCTTCCTGGTATACGCCGTCAGCAATTCCGGCCGCAGCCTGGCCAGCGGCAACGGTATCGAGCTGACCGCGCGCTTCGACCGCATCGACGGGCTGCAGCCCGGCGCCGATGTGCGGATCGGCGGCGTGAAGGTCGGCAGCGTCACCAGCCAGGAGATCGACCCCGCCACCTTCCTGGCGGTCCTGAAGCTGCGGGTGAACGACAACCTGAAGCTGCCCACCGATACCTCGGCCGAGATCACCTCGGAGGGGCTGCTGGGCGGCAAGTATGTCGCGCTGGTGCCGGGCGGGGAGGAGAAGGTCCTGGCCAGCGGCGACCAGATCACCCTCACCCAGTCCTCCGTCAGCCTGGAGTCGCTGCTGGGCCGCTTCATCTTCTCGGTGACGCAGATGTCCAGCGACAAGCCGCAGAACGAGAGCGAGGAAGCGGCCCCGGCCGCCCCGGCCCCCGCGCGATGAGCCTGGCCGCGCCCGAGTCCTGGCCCGGCGCGGATGGCCAGCCCATCTCCTGCCGGGAGAAGCTGAAGATGCTGGCGGAGAACCATGCCGAGGCCGCCCAGACGCTGCGCGACGTCTTCGAGGACGCCGTGCTGATGGGCGTGGACGAGGCCGCCATGCGCCGCATCCTGACCGGGCTCGTCGAGTCGCTGCCGAGCCCGCACCAGGGGCGGAAGGCCCCGTGAAGGCGGCGCTCGCGCTGCTGGCGGCGCTGGCCTTTGCCGCGCCGCTCTCCACCCTCGCCCCCCGTCCTGCCCTGGCGCAGATGGACGCGGGCTGGGACCGGAAGCAGGAGGCGGAACTGCAGGCGCTGGACAAGGTGACGGCGCGCATCACCCTGCTGCAGGCCCGGCTGAACCAGCCGATCACCTTCGGCACGTTGCGGATCACCGTGAAGGCCTGCAACGCCCGCCCGCCCGAGGAGGTGCCCGATGCCGCCGCCTGGCTGCAGGTGGAAGATCTGCGGGATACCGGCAACACGGCCGGGCGAATCGTCTTCCAGGGCTGGATGTTCGCCAATGCCCCGGGCGTGGCGATGCTGGAGCACCCCGTCTACGACCTGCGGGTTCTGTCCTGCCGCTGAGACTCGTCACGCCATCGTGACATTGGCTTTGCTCGTGTCAGATCGTGGCGGGATCGCGGCGGCCCCCTGGCGAAGCTGCCGCTCGGGGTTTGCGGATGGGCGGAAGCCGTCCATATGGAACAGCCATGCCGCAGACCACCCGCTCCGACCTGCCGCCGCTTCCCGGCCCGCAGGCCGCGCTCTTCCTTGATTTCGATGGCACACTGATTGAGATCGCCCCCCGCCCCGATGCCGTGGTCGTGCCACCGGAACTGCCGGCGCTGCTGGCCCGCCTCTCGGCCGGGCTGGGCGGGGCCGTCGCCATCGTCACGGGGCGCGGGCTGGATGTGGCGCGCCAGCTGACCGGCGCCCCGCCCGTGGGCTTCGCCTGCGAGCACGGCACGGTCATCGACGCCAGCGGCATCGGCGCCGCCATCCCGCCCCTGCCGGAGCCCGCCGGCCCGCCCGATGAATGGCGCGAGGCCGCCGCCGCATTCGTCGCCGCCCGCCCGGGGATGCTGCTGGAGCACAAGAATTTCGGCTTCGTCCTGCATTTCCGCGCCGTGCCGGAGCGGGGCGAGGAAGCCCAGGCCTTCCTGCTCCGGCTGGCGGAGGGGACGCATTTCCAGGTCATCCCGGCCCATGCCGCCTTCGAGCTGCGCCCCAGGGGCAGCGACAAGGGCGTGGCCACGGACTGGCTGATGCGCCACCCGCCCTTCGCCGGCCGCATCCCGGTCTTCATCGGCGATGACGTGACGGACGAGGATGGCATGCGCGCCGCCCGCGCCCATGGCGGCGAAGGCTACCGCGTCCCCGAACGCTTCCCGGCCGGCCCCGCCGATGTGCTGGAATGGCTGACCCGGCTGGCCGAGAGCCTGCCCGCGCCGCGGGTGCAGGGAGCGGCATGAGCCAGCCGCTGGACCTCGCGCCCGTCGGCAATGGCATCATCGCCGGGCTCTTCGACCCGCTGGGACGCTGCTCCTGGCTCTGCTGGCCGCGCTTCGACGGCGATCCCGTCTTCTGCGCCCTGCTGGGCGGCGAGGCCCCGCAGGACGGCTTCATGGAATGCGAGCTGGTGGGGCTGAAGACCAGCCGCCAGAGCTACCACCGCAATACCGCCGTTCTGGTGACGGAGCTGGAGGATGGGCATGGCGCGCGCCTGCGGATCACCGACGCCGCGCCGCGCTTCAGCCGCTTCGGCCGCAGCTTCCGCCCGCCCATGCTGGTGCGGCGGATCGAGCCGCTCTCCGGCACGCCGCTGATCCGCCTGCGGGTGCGCCCGCGCGGGAATTGGGGCAAGGATACGCCGGTCAAGCGCGCCGGCAGCAACCACCTGCGCTTCTTCACCGAGACCCAGGCGCTGCGCGTCACCACCGATGCGCCGCTGGCCTGCCTGGCGGAGGAAGCGCCCTTCCTGTTGGACCGCCCCGTCTCGATCATCCTCGGCCCGGACGAGACGGTGCCGGAGAATACCGAGAGCCTGGTGGAGGATTTCATCCGCCAGACCACGAATTACTGGCTGGACTGGACGCGCGGGCTGCACCTGCCCTTCGAATGGCAGGACGCCGTCATCCGCGCCGCCATCACGCTGAAGATGTGCGCCTTCGAGGAGACGGGCGCCATCGTCGCGGCGCTGACCACCTCCATCCCGGAAGCGCAGGACACCCAGCGCAACTGGGACTACCGCTACTGCTGGCTGCGGGATGCCTTCTTCACGGTGCAGGCGCTGAACCGCCTCGGCACTACCCGCACCATGGAGGAATACATCCGCTACGTGACCAATGTGGTCGCGGTCTCTCCCGACGGGGTGCTGCGGCCCTGTTATCCGCTGGTGCCCTCCCTCCCCATGCCGGAACGGATCGAGGAGGCGCTGCCGGGCTTCCTGGGCATGGGCCCCGTGCGCGTTGGCAACCAGGCGGCCGAGCAGGTGCAGAACGACGTCTATGGCTCCGTCATCATGGCGGCGGCGCAGATGTTCTTCGACCACCGCCTGCCCCGCCCGGCGGGCGAGCCGCTGTTCCGACTGCTGGAGCATCTGGGCGAGCATGCGGAGAGGCTGGCGCTGGTGCCGGACGCCGGCATCTGGGAATACCGGGGGCGGGAGCGCGTCCATACCTTCTCGGCCGCCATGTGCTGGGCGGGGCTGGCGCGGCTGGCCGGCATCGCCGGTCACCTGGGGCTGCGGGAGGAGGCCGAGCGCTGGACCGCCTCCGCCCGGCGGCTGCACGCCACCATCTGCGAGCGCGCCTTCCGCCCGGAGCTGAACAGCTTCGTCGAGAGTTTCGAATCCGACGGCATGGATGCGGCGCTGCTGCTGCTGCCGGAGATCGGCTTCCTGTCCGCCACCGACCCGCGTTTCCTGGGCACGCTGGAACGGGTGGAGAAGCGCCTCCTGCGGGACGGTTTCATTTACCGTTACGATTCTGCCGATGATTTTGGCCAGCCTGAAACCGCATTCCTTGTTTGTTCATTCTGGTACCTGGACGCGCTCGCTGCGGTTGGCCGTGTCGATGAGGCGCGCGCAATGTTCGGGAGGATTCTATCATGCCGGAATCATCTGGGACTATTGGCCGAGGACCTGGACCCCAGGCGGAACCAGTTGTGGGGGAACTTTCCGCAGACCTATTCCCACGTTGGCCTGATCCTCTCAGCGATGCGTTTGAGCCGTTCATGGGAGCACGGGCTGTGGGGCGGTTAGTCGTCGTATCCAACCGCGTCGCCCTGCCGCGCCGGGGCGAGCCCACGGCCGGCGGGCTGGCGGTGGCCTTGAAGGATGTGCTGAAGACCAATGGCGGGCTGTGGTTCGGCTGGAGCGGCGAGACGCTGAAGGGCCCGACCACGGGCGAGCCGAAGAAGCTCCGCCACCAGGGCATCGACTACGCCACGATCGACCTGAACGACGCCGACTACAAAGGCTTCTATGCCGGTTATTCCAATAACATCCTCTGGCCGCTGTTCCATTTCCGCCTGGGCCTGCTGGAATACGACCGCAAGCAGGCCGAGGCCTACCGGCGCGTCAACCGCGACTTCGCCAAGGCGCTGCTGCCACTGCTGGGGCCCAAGGACACCGTCTGGATCCATGACTACCAGCTGATCCCGATGGCGGCGGAACTGCGGGCGCTGGGGGCGCGGCAGCGCATCGGCTTCTTCCTGCATATCCCCTTCCCGCCCTGGGCGGTCTTCTCCGCCCTGCCGGGGGCGGACCGGCTGCTGCGGGACCTGCTGGCCTATGACCTCGTGGGCGTGCAGACGCAGCGCGACCTGAACGGGCTGATGAGCTGCCTGCGCGAGGGGCTGGAGCTGGTGCCGGATGTCCATGGCGGCGTGACCACCGACGCCCGGCGCACCCAGTTCTCGCACCACGCCATCGGCATCGACACGCGCGGCTTCGCCACCATCGCGCGCAAGGCCGCCTACGGGCCGGACGCGCAGCGGATGAGGGCCAGCATGGGCGACCGCAAGCTGATCGTGGGCGCCGAGCGGCTGGACTATACCAAGGGCCTGCCGCACCGGCTGCGCGGCTTCGGCGCGCTGCTGGCCAATTTCCCCGAGCACCTGAACTGCGTCACCTACCTCCAGGTGGCGGCGCGCAGCCGCAACGAGGTGGCCAGCTACCGCGACCTGAAGCGGGAGCTGGACAGCCTGGCGGGCCGCATCAACGGCGACTACGCCGAATTCGACTGGACGCCGGTGCGCTACGTCGCCCGCGCCATGGCGCGCGACACCCTGGCGGGCCTCTACCGCCTGGCCGATGTCGGGCTGGTGACGCCGTTGCGCGACGGCATGAACCTGGTCGCCAAGGAATATGTCGCGGCCCAGAACCCGGAGAATCCGGGCGTGCTGGTGCTCTCCTCCTTCGCGGGCGCGGCGGAGACCATGGACGGCGCGCTGCTGGTCAATCCGCTGGACCCCGAGGCCATGGCCGAGCAGCTCGACCATGCGCTGAAGATGCCACTGGAAGAACGGCGCAACCGCTGGACCTCGATGATGGCGGGGCTGGAGGAGCAGACCGCCGCGCGCTGGGCGGAGAATTTCCTCACGGAGCTGGAGGAGATGCCGGTGCCGGCCGAGCTGGCGACGGAGAGCGCGCGCAACTGAGACGGGGTGGCCGGCCGGCCACCCGGCCCGGCCGCTCAGCCCGTCGTGCAGCCCAGCAGGTGATCGTACTGCTGGCGCACGGCCCGGTGGCATTCGCAGGAGGCGGCTTCCAGCCCCTCCCGGTCGGTGACGGTGATATGGCCCCGGCTGTAGCGGATGAGCCCGGCCTGCTGGAACAGCCGCGCCGCCACGGTGACGCCCGGACGATGGACGCAGAGCATCATCGCCAGGAATTCCTGCGTCATCGGGAAGTCGTCGCCCTTGACGCGGTCATGCGCCACCAGCAGCCAGCGCGCCAGGCGCTGATCCAGGGCATGGTGGCCGTTGCAGGCGGCGGTCTGGGCCACCTGCTGCTGAAAGGCCAGGGCGTAGCGGAGCAGGAGGCGCTTCAGCGCGGGGCTTCGCTCCAGCGCCTCAAGGAAGGCTGCGGCGCCGAGCTGCAGCAGGGTGCCGGAGGCCTGGACCATGGCCTCGACGCCGCTTCTGTCGCTGCCGAGCAGAAGGGGCAGGCCGATCATTCCCTCGGCGCCGGCGACGCCGACCTCGGCCGACCGGCCGTCCTCGAGGAGGATCAGGAAGGAGCACCAGCCCTCCAGCGGGGAGAAGACCGCCTCGATGGGCTCGTGCGGCCGGTGCAGAACCTTGTGCAGATCGGCATGGACGGGCTTGAGCTGCGGCCAGAGTCAGGCGAGGTCTTCCGCCGGAAGGGCCGCGAGCAGATGGTTGCGCGGCGCAGCCGCAGCTTGTGAATGTGTCACCGGCTACTCCTGGGCAGCGGAGGTCGGCGGGAGTGCAAATCTCTCCCAGCCGCCCGCGCCGAAAGGTCGCAGCAGGCGATTGGAAATCTCCAAGCTCGCGCGAGAGTGAATTCAACGCATGATCTATGTTGATTCGTTTGTGAAGTATTTCTCTGTTTTTTAACAAATATTTACTACCGGAAGCATCGACAGTGGCCCTCATCGGGCAATGTCGTCTCTGCAAACGTATCAAATCAGACCGATCACAAATCATTTCTGAATCATCGTGCCGGCAGGTTGAAGGAAACCGAAACATGCCATCAGAAGCGCTGCGCCATTCGGGGCGCACGGATAGCCATGCGGTCACCCCGGCGGGTGACGCGGGAGAGGCTTCCGTGCTGGCCAGCATCGAACGACGCATCGCGGAAGTGGAAGCCGAGAAACAGGCGATGGCCGCGGAGCTGGAGCGCATCCGGCGCCTGCTGGACAGCGCCACGGATTATGCGATCGTGGTCCTGGACCTGCGCGGGCAGGTCACGGGCTGGAACGAGGGCGCTCGCGCGATCCTGGGCTACAGGGATTCCGAGATCCTGGGCCGCTCCGGCGAGCTCTTCTTTCCCGCCGAGGACCGCGAGCGCGGCGCCTTCGTCAGGGAGCTGTGCGGCGCGATGGAGGAAGGACGCGCGCTGAACGAGCGCTGGCACATCCGGCGCGATGGCAGCCGCTTCTGGGCCAGCGGGTCCATGATGCCGCTATGGGACGCGAACGGGAAGCCCGTGGGCTTCCTGAATGTTCTGCGCGACGATACGAGGCGCCGGGCCGAGGAGGAACGCCGGGCGCTGCTGCTGGCCGAGATGGGCCACCGGATGAAGAACGTCCTGTCCACGGTGCAGTCCGTCGCGTTGCAGACCCTGCACGATGCCGATGTGCCCGCGGCGGTGCGGGAGGCCCTGGGCGACCGGCTGGTGGCCCTGGCGCGTTCGCATGACCTGCTGGTCCGTGGCGGCTGGGAAGGCGCGCCCCTGGAAGAGGTCATCCGGCGCGCGCTGCTGCCCTATAACGGGCCCAATCGCCTGGACATGGATGGCACGCCGGTCTGGCTGGCGGCCGATATCGTGGAAATGCTCCACCTGGCCTTGCATGAGCTGGCGACGAATGCGGCCAAGCATGGCGCGCTCTCCGTGCCGGAGGGCCGGGTCGAGTTGCGCTGGGCCTTGCAGCGGAACAGGAACAGCCAGCCGATGGTGGAGATCTTCTGGCGCGAGCATGGCGGGCCGCCGGTCCTGCCGCCGAAGCGCCGGGGCTTCGGCTCGCGCCTGCTGGAACAGGGGCTGGAGCAGAAGTTCGGCGGCAAGGTCAGGCTCGCCTTCCGCCCGGCCGGCCTGAGATGCCATATCTGCCTGCCGGCCACGGCGGCGCCGGCGGAATAACCGCCCGGCGCCCGCATGCCGCGGTCAGGGGCCGCGCTGGAAGCGGATCACCCGGCTGCGGTGGCTGGTGAGCGCCACCGTGTCGCCCTTGAAGCGCAGGCTGAAGGGCTTGGGCCAGGGGCCGTCCTGCATCTCCACCAGCAGCCGCCCCTCGCCCAACGGGCGCAGCGGGGCATGCTGGCGGGCGGGGCCGATGCCCATGCCCAGCGTCTCGCCAATGATATCGAAGCTGGCATGGTGGCTGGGGCAGGACCAGCGGCCCTGCGCCCGCGCCAGGGTGTCATCCGCCGCCACCGGCCGGAAGTGCCGGGCGACATGGCCGATCTCGCCCTCGATCCCGCCTTCCGCCGCGCGCAGCCGCATGGGGTTGTGGGCGGAGAGGGAGACGGCCCAGCCATCCGGGCCCTGGTACAGCGCCTCCCCGGCGCCGAGGAAACTGGCGGTGCCGCCCTGCACCGCCAGCCAGTGGCCGGTGCCGGGCTCGGCATAAAGGCCCTCGGGCAGGCTGGCGGGGGGCGGCATCTCCTGCCCCAGCAGCGCGGCCATGACCTTCAGCGCCAGGGTATAGGCACCGGGGTCCTCGCGGTTGGAGACGACCACGACGCCCAGGCCCGGCTGCGGCGCCAGCAGGAAATAGGTCTTATAGCCGGCATGGGAGCCGCCATGGCCGACCAGCGCCACCTCCCCCAGCCGCCCATGCGCCAGGCCCAGGCCATAGGCGGTGGCGCGCCCGTCCAGCAGGTGGCGCGGCGCCGCCTGCGCCGCCAGCATCCCGGCGGCGGGGCCACGATCCGCCAGCACCGCCTGTCCCCAGATGGCCAGCGACCGCGCGCTGCCCGTCAGGCTGCCGGAGGCCGAGAGATGCAGCCCGGCCGTCGCGAGCTGCCAGCCCCTGGGCCCCATCCAGTAGCCGGGGGCGAGGCCGGGGACGATGTCGAACCAAGTCTCCGGTGCGTGCCACTGGATGCCGAGGGGGGCGGCAATCTCCGACTGGAGGAAATCCTCGAAGAGCAGGCCCTTTCGGGCCAGCGCCGCCTCCACCAGCCGGTAGCCGGTATTGGAATAGGAGATCTCCGTCCCCGCCGGGAAGTTCAAGGCGCCCAGCCCGGCCAGGAAGTCCAGCAGCGGCCCGGCCTCCGTCGCGGTATGGACGGTCAGGCCCAGCAGGCCCAGCGTCTCCCGCAGATCCGGCAGGCCGCCGGTCATGTCCAGCGCGCGGCCGACCGTGACATCGGCCATGGGCGCGCGCAACTCCGGCAGATGCGCGCCCAGCGCATCCTCCAGCCCCACGCGGTCCTGGTGGCGGCGCTGCATGGCGGCCAGGACATGCTTGGTGACGGAGGCGTAGCGCACCACCGTATCGGCGGTGAAGGCCGTGCCGGTGGCGAGGTTCTCCAGCCCCGCCGCCTCGACGACCGGGATCTCCCGGCTGTCGAAGGCGAGGATGGCGCCGCCCGGTGCTTCCCCCTGCCCCCAGCCGGCGATCAGGGCGGCGGCGGTCTGGGCGGCGGCGGACCAGCGGGCGGCGGCCATCCGGCGGTCAGGCCTTCCGCACGTCGGCGTAGGAGTTGCTATCCGCCAGGGTGCCGAGCCGCACGCCCTCCACGCCCTTGCGGCAGGCGGCGGTCTCGGTGGTCTGCAACATGATCACGAAGGGACTCCGCTGCATGTGGTCGCGCTGCAGCTGTTCATACAGCGCGAGCCGCTTCGTGGCATCAGGTTCCGCGAGCGCTTCCTGGGCGCGGCGGGTGAATTCATCGTCCTTCCAGGAATTGCGCCAGGCCAGGGTGCGGTTGCGCGCATCGGGGCCATTGTCGGTATTGACGCAGAAGGCCTCGGCATTGCTGTTGGGGTCGAAATAATCGGCGCCCCAGGCGGTCAGCGCCGCCTCATGCTGCCGGGCACGGGTCTTGGTCAGCACCTGCCGGTTCTCGCCGGGCATCAGCCGCAGCCGGATGCCGATCTCGGCCAGGTCGGCCTGCATGGCCTGGGCGATGTCGTTGTAGGGCTGGTAGGAATAGTGGTCCATCACCAGCTCGAAGCCCCCTTCCGCGCCGGCCTCGGCCATCAGTGCCCGGGCACGGGCCACGTCCTTCCGGAAGGGCGTCTCCGTCACCGCCGCGGGGAAGCCGAGGGGCAGGAAGCTCTGATGCACCGCATGGGTCAGCGAGGCCAGGTTCTGCTGAATGCCCTGGTAGTCCAGCGCGTGCTTGATGGCCTGCCGCACCTGCGGCTTCGCGAGCTGCGGATGCGCGGTGTTCAGCTGCATCACCACCAGGGCGGCCGCGGCCTTGCGGACCAGGGTGTAGTCGGGGTCGCCCTGCAGGGCGCGCAGCTGCTCGGTGGTCAGGTTGCGCGCCACATCGGCATCCCCGTTGCGCAGCAGCAGCATCTGGGCGGAAGGATCGACGACATGCCGCAGCACGATGCGGCGGATATTGGTGCGCTTCGCCTGCGCGGGGCTGGCTTCCAGGATGGCGCTCTCGCTCGGCTTCCAGGAGCGCAGGATCCAGTCGCCGGAGCCGGCGGAATTGGACTTCAGCCAGCCATTGCCGAGATCGTCGCCCTGCGCGTGGGAGAGGACGAGCTTCTTGTCCACCACGCTGCCGACATTGGAGGAGAGGCAGTAGAGCACGAAGGCGGGCGAGCTCTTGCCGTCCAGCGCGACGGTCAGGCTGTGCGGGCCGGTGGCGCGGATGCGCTCATCGACATTGTCGGGGGTGAAGCCGAACTGGTTGATGATGAAGGCCGGCGCCTTGTTCAGCTTGACGGCGCGGCCGAGGGAGAAGGCCACGTCCTCCGCCGTCACCGGCGTGCCGGAGGCGAAGACGGCGTCGGTCCTCAGCTGGAAGGTCAGCAGCCTGCCGTCATCGGAGACGGTCCAGGATTCCGCCAGGTCGCCTTCCAGTTCCTCCGGCTTGTCGGGGTTCGGGCGCAGCAGCTTCTGATAGACGTTGGTATTGATCTCGGCCGCCACGGCCTCGAAGTTTTCCTGCGGGTCCAGATTGGTAACGTTATCTAACAACTGCGCCACGACCAGCATGTTCTTCGGCGTGGCGGCGAAGGCACGGGTCAGTGTGTCATAGCTGAAAAGGGAGGCGGCAGAGGCCGCCGCCAGGAAGGCGCGCCGGTTCATGCGTTTCGTCCATCTCCAGTAAGCCGCCGGGGGGAAATTGCGGCTGGCCGCCATATAGGCCATTCGCGCCGCAGCCGGAGCGCAGCCTTGTCCGTCCGGCACGGCCCTTTCAGGCCAGGGGCCCGGTCTGGAACAGGGACACGCGCAGCCCGCCATGCGGGACGGGGGCGGTGCCGGGCAGGAAGGGCAGCCGCGTCGCATGGGCCAGCCGGGGCTCGCTGGCGACGATGCCGACGCGCCAGCCACGGAAGCGGCTGACGAGCGTCTGCCCGAGGGCGCGGTAGAGGGGCAGCAGCTTCGTCTTGTCGCCGATGCGGGTGCCATAGGGCGGGTTGACGATGACCAGCCCCGGCGGGCCGGCGGGCGGCTCCGCCTCGCTGATGCTGGCCTGATGGAAATCGGTGAGCTCCGCGACTCCCGCACGGCTGGCATTGGCGCGGCTCATGGCGATGGCGCCGGCATCGCGGTCGCTGCCATGGAAGCGCACCGCCGGCACGCGGGCGCTCTTCACCTCGCGCATGTGCCGCCAGGTCTCGGCATCGAAAGTCGCGAGCTGCTCGAAGGCGAAATGGCGGGCGCGGCCGGGATTGAGCCGCGCCGCGATCTCCGCCGCCTCGATGACGAAGGTGCCGGAGCCGCACATCGGGTCATAGACCGGCTCGCTGCCGTCATAGCCGCATTGCCGCAGGAAGAGCGACGCCATGGTCTCCCGCATGGGCGCCGCGTTGACGGCTTCCTTGTAGCCGCGCTTGTGCAGCGGCTCGCCCGAGGTATCGACGCTGATGGTGCAGATGTCGTTCTCGATCCGCGCCATCACGGTGACCCCGGCCTCCGGCGAGGAAGGCGCGCCCAGGGTCTCGCGGATGGCGGTCTCGATCCGCTCGGCCGCGGCGCCGCTGTGGTAGATGCGCGACCCGGCGCAGGAGGCCTCCACCCGGAAGGGCAGGTCCGCGCGCAGGACATCACCCCAGGGCACGCGGCGCGCGCGGCTGTCGAGCTGCGCGAGATGCACGACGCGGAAGGAATCCAGGCGCGCCAGCACGCGCCCGGCGCCGCGGACCCAGAGATTCGCCCGCCAGACCTCCGGCCAGCCGCCCCTGATGACGACGCCGCCGGGCACGGGCTTCGGCTGCCGGAAGCCCTTGCCGCGTACCTCGTCGCAGAGCACCGGCTCCAGCCCCGGGGCGGTGGCAAGAAAGATCTCGAAGCCCGTGTCTCTGGTCATTCTCACATGCATGTCGGAAGTGGGCGCAGGGGCGCCTCCTGTGCCCCCAGGGTTCAAGGGGCGGGGGAGGCGCGGCGCCCGCCCCTGTAGCCCCCGACGGGAGGCAGGGCCAGCGCGGCGGGGGATGAGGGGCCGCTAGAGCTGCGCCTCCACCGGCAGCCATTCCACCGCCCGCGCCAGTATCCGCCGCGCCAGCGGCGCCTCCGGCTCATGCGGCGTGGTGGTCTCGTCGTCCGTCCAGAACAGCTTCCGGCCGCGTTTCCAGACGCGGTAGCTGCGGTCGGGCTCGGTCAGGCGGCGGTGCTCGGCATGGATCTGCCGGGCCAGGACGCCATGGTGGACGAAGGCGCCCATCTCCGTGTTCAGCCGGGCGCTGCGGGGGTCGAGGTTGAAGGAGCCGACGAAGACATGCTCGCCATCGACCGCCAGGGCCTTGGTATGCAGGCTGGCGCCCTTGGAGCCGAAGACGCCGCCGTTGCGCTTCGTGGTCCGCTTCAGCTCGAACAGCGTGACGCCCAGCGCCAGCAGGCGGGGCCGGTAGCGGGCATAGCCGGCATGGACGGCCACCACATCGGTCGCCGCCAGGGAATTGGTGACCACCGTCACCTTCACGCCGCGCCGCACCAGCGTCTCGAACAGTTCCAGCCCGCCCTCGCCCGGCACGAAATAGGGGGAGACGACCAGCGCCTCCCGGCGCGCCGCCAGCAGCGCATCGGCGATGGCCGGGGCCATGCAGCCCGCCACGCCGCGCCCCTTGGCCTTGGCGGGCGGGTCGGCCAGAACGCGCACGGCGCCATCCGCCGGCAGCAGCGCGACCTCGGACAGGGAGGCGCGGGTACGTGCCAGCTCCTTCAGATAGGGGCGCGCGGTCTCTTCGCGCGGGGTGTCCTCCAGCCGGGCCCGCACGGCGGCCAGCGCGGCCTCGCTCAGGTCGCGGCCGGCGCGGAACTGCTCCACCGGCACCGCCAGGCTGCTGGACCAGTAGCTGTCGAACACCGCCTGGGCCTGGGAGGCGGCCTCCCCGGCGATCAGCAGGTCCAGGTCACGGAAGTTGAAGTCGCCGGCGGCGTCGAAATAGGCGTCCGAGATGTTGCGGCCGCCGACCAGCGCCACCTTGCCATCGGCCACCCAGCACTTGTTGTGCATGCGGTGGTTGAGGTGCCAGCCGCCGAGCGCGAATTCCAGCGCCAGCCCGACCTGGCCCAGGAAGCGGAAGCGGCGGGTGTTGAACAGCCGCACCTCGATCCGTGGATGGGCGGAGAGCGTGGCCAGCAGCGCCTCGCCCGTGAGGGCGTAGCTGTCGTCCAGCAGCAGCCGCACGCGCACGCCCCGGTCGGCGGCGTGCAGCGCCTCGCGCGCCATCAGCCGCCCCGTGATGTCTTCCATCCAGGTGTAGTATTGCAGGTCCAGCGTGCGGCCGGCGGCGCGGGCGATGCTGGCGCGGCTCATGAAGGCCCCCAGCCCCAGCGGGATCAGGCTGACGCCGGTGCGCGCCCCCGCCTGCGCCAGGGCCTGTTCCACCAGCCCGTCCAGGGCCGATGCGCGCGGCCCGGCCGCGGCGGCCACCGGGGCCGGCGGCGCGAGAGCAGGGGGCTGGAGGGCGATGCTCATGCCGCGACGGCCTCGATCTGCTGGGCCGGCAGGGCGGCGGCGGTCGAGAGATCCAGCCGCGCCTTCAGCGGCAGATGGTCGGAGGCGACGCGCGCCAGCGGCGTATCATGCGCCTGCACCTGCTGCACCAGCCCGCGCGGCCAGCCGAGGATGCGGTCCAGCGCCAGGACCGGCAGGCGGGAGGGGAAGCTGGCGGGACCGAAGGCCAGGCTGCCGAAGACCGGCTCCAGCAGCCGGAGGGAGGAGCGGCGGCCCGGACGCCATTCATTCAGGTCGCCCATCATGAGCGTGGGCATGGGGCCGCCACGGGCGATGGCCTCCAGGATGGCGGCGCCCTGGCGCATGCGGCAGCGGCGCAGCAGCCCGAAATGCGCGGCCACCACGCGGAGCTGGCCGGCGGGCAGCTCCAGCTCGGCGATCACGGCGCCGCGCGGCTCGGCGCCCGGCAGGGCCAGGCGCTGCACCCGCACCAGGCTGCCGCGCCGCACCAGCAGGGCATTACCGTGCCAGCCATGGCCATCCGGCAGGCGGGAGATGGGCAGCAGGGAGAGGCCGTGGTCGCGCAGCGTATCGGTATCCAGCAGCCCGACGCGGCGCCCGAAGCGCTTGTCGGCCTCCTGCACCGCGACGATGTCGGGGTCCATCTCGGCGATGACGCGGGCGACCCGGTGCGGATCGAAGCGGCGGTCCACGCCGACGCATTTATGGACGTTGTAAGACGCGACGGTGAGTTCGCTGCCAGCGGCATCCCGGGCGGGCGCTCCGCGGGACCTCTTCTGGGTATGCTCGGACTCCGCGGCCATGAGCTGCTCCGGAACCTCCATGCTGCGGCTAGGGCGCCGCGCGGATCTGCCGGCACCATGGCCGAATTTAGGGACCAGCGGCAGGCGATCCAAGCTTGGCGCGGGGATGGCCGGAGGGTGGCTGGGTTGCGGGCGGCTCGGGTGTGTCACAGCCGGAAGAACCCCCGAGGGGCGCGAAGGCTGCACAGCGCGCCCTGAAATCGGCCAAGCCCCAGCAGGCGGGCCTTCAGCCCAGGCGGATCACCCGCTCGGCCACGGCCAGGCTGGAGGGGCGGTGGGCGATCAGCACCCTCGTCATGGGCAGCTGGCGGATGGCGTCGTTGATGCGGGCCTCGGTCGCCTCGTCCAGGTGGCTGGTGGCCTCGTCCAGCAGCAGGATGGCGGGGCGGCGGTAGAGCGCGCGGGCCAGCACCACCCGCTGCCGCTGCCCGCCCGAGAGGGTGCTGCCCATGTCGCCGACGCGGGTGGCATAGCCCATGGGCATGCGCAGGATATCGGCGTGGATGGCGGCGATATCGGCCACCAGCTGCAGCCAGTGCTCGTCGGGGTTGGGGTCGAAGCCGGCGATGTTCTCGGCGATGGAGCCGGCGAAGAGGCGGTCGTCCTGCAGCACGCAGCCGACCCGCTGGCGATGCGCGGCGGGGCCGAGGGTGGAGAGCGGGACGCCATCCACCAGCACCTGGCCCGAGGTCGGCGGGATCAGCCCGGCCATGATGCGCAGCAGGGTGGACTTGCCGCAGCCCGAGGGGCCGGCGACGCCGATGCAGGCGCCGGCCGGGATGTCCTCGCTCAGCCCGGCGATGATCTCGGGGTCGTTGTCGGCATAGCGGAAGCGGATGCCACGCAGCGCCATGGCGGCGGCCTCGGCGGCGGCAGCCTGGGCGGCGGGCGGCCGGGCCAGGGCGGGCGCCGGCAGGGCCGGGTTGCCCTCCCCTCCCCCCACCGGCTCGGGCGTGGCCAGGGCGATATCGGCCAGCCGCTCCCCGTGCAGGGAGAGCATCCGCAGGTCCAGCAAGGTATCGACGAAGCCGTTCACCCGGCTGGTGAACTGGTCCTGGAAGGCCAGGAAGGCGATCAGCATGCCCACCGACATCTGCCCCGCCAGCACGGCCCGCGCGCCCAGCCAGATGATCAGGATGCGGTCCAGCCCGAACAGCGCCTGGGCGGCGGCGGTATAGCCGATGCCGAATTTCTCCAGCCGCATGGCGGCGCCGACGCGCTCCACCAGGTGGTTGATCCAGACGGCGCGGCGGCGCGGCTCCAGGTTCAGCGCCTTCAGGCTCGCCATGCCCCGGGCGCTTTCCATGAAGTGGGAATTCTCCTGCGCCTCATGGATGATCGCCTCCTCCGACAGCAGGCGGAAGGGACGCCAGACGGCCAGCCGCAGCGCCAGGTAGAGCGCCAGCGCCGCCAGGGCCACCAGCGCCAGCCAGCCGCCATAGAGCGCCATCATGGCCAGCAGGGCGATGGCCATGACGCCATCCAGCAGCGCCAGCACGGCGCGCGTCGTCAGCACATCCCGCACCTGGTCCAGCGAATGGAAGCGGGAGACGATGTCGCCCACATGCCGCTTCTCGAAGAAGTCCAGCGGCAGGCGCATCAGCTGGTCGAAGAGGCTGACCTTCCATTGCAGCACCAGGCTGGAGCCGAAGATCATGGCGGCCCAGGAGCGGGCGAAGCGCGAGCCCACCTCCAGCAGCAGCAGCACGACCATGCCCAGCGCGATCAGCGTCAGCAGGTCGTAGTCGCCGGCCACCACCACCTCGTCGACCACGAGCTGGAAGGCGATGGGCATGGCGATGACCGCCAGCTCCATCAGCAGGGAGAGCGCCAGCACCTGCGCCATCGCCCGCCCCAGCCCCACGGTGCGGCGGAGCATGGCCATCAGGCTGAGGCGCGCGCGCTCCTCGCCCTTCTGGAAGCCCTCGGCCGGCCAAGCCTCCAGCGCCACGCCGGTGAAGCGGCGGGAGATTTCCTGCAAGGAGAGCCGCCGGCGGCCGATGGCGGGGTCGTGGATGACGGCGCCGCGCGGCGTCAGGCGCGCCAGCACCACGAAATGGTTCTGGTCCCAGTGCAGGATGCAGGGCAGGCGCAGCTTGCGCAGGTCCGCCATCTCCAGCCGCAGGGCGCGCGTCGCCAGCCCCATGCGGCCGCCGACGCCCACCAGGTCCCGCAGCGACATGCCCTTCAGCGAGGTGGCGAAGCGCCGCCGCATGGCCGCCAGATCCACCCGCTGTCCATGATGGCTGGCCAGCATCGCGAGGCAGGCCAGCCCGCATTCGGCGGCCTCGGACTGGATGACCACGGGCATCGGCCCGCGCCCGCCGCCCAGCCGGTCCAGCAGGGCGGTGACGGCGGTGGTGGCGCCGCTCACGCGCGCGGCTCCCGGCGCGCCGTGCCGCCACCGCCGCCGGCCGATAGGGCGCCGCGCAGGCTGTAGAGGGGGTCGAGCACCCATTGGTAGAGCAGGCGGGATTCGGCCAGGATATGCGCCTCCAGTTGCATGCCGGCCTGCAGCGGCTCGCGCCGCCCATAGGCGGTGACGAAGGAATGATCCGGCCGTACGGTGATGCGGTAGAGCGAGGGCGCCTGCTGCCGCCCCGCGCCGGCCGAGATCAGCTGCTCCACCTCCTCCGGCCGCAGCGTGGCGCGGGAGATGACGGAGACGGTGCCGGGGAACTGCCCGAAGCGCTGATAGGGATAGGCCTGGTAGCGCAGCAGCACGCGATCCCCCTCCCGCACGAAGCCGATGGCCTCGCTGGGCGCCAGCAGCTGTGCCTCCAGCGGTTCCTCATCCGGCAGGATGGTCAGCAGCGGCGTGCCGGCCGCCACCGTCTGCCCGGCCTGGGTGATGATGCTGGTGACGATGCCCCCGCGCGGCGCGGTGACGGTGATGGCCCGCTTCGCCTCGGCCTCCGACAGCTGGCGGTCGATGTCGATGATCTGGCGCTCCAGCTCGCCGGCGCGGGAGGCGGCCTGAAGGTCGAAGCCGGCGAGCTTGTTGCGCGTCTCGGAGATGCGGCCGGCGAGCACGAGGCGCTCGCGCTTGAGGGATTCCAGCTGGGTCTGCTGGCCGATGTAGTTCTGCAGCCGCGCCTCATAGTCGCGGGAGGTGGCGAGGCCCTGCTGCATGTTGGATCTCTGCCGGTCCAGCATCTCCGCCAGAAGGGCGGTATTCTCGGTGGCGATGCGGATCTGCTGCTCCACCTGCGCCGCCTCGCGGTCCATGTCGGCGGACTGGATGGCCAGGCCCTGCTTCTCCAGCCGGTCGATCTCGCCCTGGCGGGCACGTTCCTCGGCCAGGGCCTGACGGCGGCGTCGCAGCAGGTCCAGCACCGCTTCCTGGGTGGCGCCGGTGGCGGTGGTGCTGTCCAGGCTGAGATCATAGAGCACCTGCCCCTGGCGGACCGATTCGCCCTCCGCCACATGCTGGGCGCGCACCCAGCCGATGGTGGGGGCGACGATGCGCGTCAGCCCCTGGGACGGCAGCACGACGCCCTGGACCCTGACGCGCCGCGTGTATTCGCCGAAAGCCATGAAGGCGACCAGCAGCGCCGTGAGCAGCAGTGCCCCCCAGGCCATCAGCCGCAGCGGCAGGTGGCCGGGCAGCACGGGCTGCCCCAGCCAGGACAGTGCCTGCGCCTCCTGGAAGTCGCGGCGGAACAAGGATGCGCCGGGGGTCTGTTGCTGCGGAGGCGGCTGCGGGGCTGGGGTGTGATGAGGAGGATGGCCTTCCGGCATCACCTCTTCCGCCTTCCGTTGCAAAGGGTGCTGCGGGCATGAAGGGGCATCGCCCCGCACCCGTCAATCGACCGGGGATCACAGGGTCTTGTGCGGGAGTCGCGGATTTCTGAAGAACCCCGGCGGATGCAGGATAGTTCGGGAATCCGGCGGGCACGGTCCTGAAGGCGGCGCAGGCATGGCCATCAATGCGCCGTGATAGGGGCAGGGTTTTCTTCCGCGTGCCGGCTGCGGCGTATTAGCGTCCCGGCGCCTTCGGGCGTCCCAACACCTTGGCGAGGAACGACCAGCATGACCCAGCCCATGACCCATGCCGTGCCTGAGAGTGGCATGCGCGAACTGAACGAGGCGGAGATGGAAGCCGTGGCCGGTGGCCTGTCCTTCGGCAACATCAACATCGGCGGATCGAATTTCGGCCCGCTGACGGTCAACTGGCAGCAGGCCGGCAACAATGTCGCCGTGGCCTGGAACTACAACGGCCGCACCGGCGGGCTGCGCCTGAAGTTCTGAGCCCTTCCCGGGCGCCGCCGCGGAAGGCCATCCCGCGGCGGCCAGGGGCTAGTTCAGGCCCAGCAGGGACCTGGAGAAATCCCGTGCCGAGAAGGGGCGCAGATCGGCCGCCTTCTCGCCCACGCCCACCGCATGCACGGGCAGGCCGAATTCCTGCGCCAGCGCGACGACGATGCCGCCCTTGGCGGAGCCGTCGAGCTTCGTCACCACCAGGCCGGTGACATTCACCATCTCCGAGAACACCTTGCACTGCTGCGTGGCGTTCTGGCCGGTGGTGGCATCCAGCACCAGCAGCACGGAATGCGGCGCCGTCGGGTCCACGCGCTGCATCACGCGCACGACCTTGCGCAGCTCCTCCATCAGCGCGGTCTTGTTGTGCAGCCGGCCGGCGGTATCGACCAGCAGCACCTCCGTGCCCTTCTGGCGCGCCTGGGTCAGCGCATCGAAGGCCAGGCCGGCCGCATCGGCGCCCTGCTTCGCGGGGGCCACCACGTCGCAGCCGGTGCGGCTGCCCCAGATCTGCAACTGCTCCACCGCCGCCGCGCGGAAGGTGTCTCCGGCGACGAAGGTGACGCTCCTGCCCGCCTCCCGCCATTGCTGGCCCAGCTTGGCGATGGTGGTGGTCTTGCCGGTGCCGTTGACGCCGACCACCAGCACCACATGCGGGCGGTGGCTGGCATCCAGCTCCAGCGGCCGGGCCACGGGGGCCAGGATGGCGGCGATCTCCTCGGCCAGCGCCTCCTTCACCTCCTGGTCCGTCACTTCCTTGCCGAAGCGCGTCTTGCGGAACTGCGTGACGATGCGGCCGGCGGCGGAGACGCCGAGATCGGCGGTGATCAGCGCCTCCTCCAGCTCCTCCAGCGCCTCATCGTCCAGGCGCCGCTTCACGAAGAGGCCCGTCAGACCATCGGTCAGCCGGGCGGTGGAGCGGGAGAGGCCGGCGCGCAGGCGCCCGAACCAGCCGGTGCGGGGTTCCTCCTCCGCCACGGCGGCCGTGGGTTCAGGCTCCGGTTCAGGCTCCAGCCTGTCCAGGAAGCCGGGCGGCAGGGGCTCGGTCAGTTCCGGCTCGAAGGCCCGTGCCTCGGTGGCGGGGGGTTCGGGCTCGGAGGGCGCAGGGGGCGGCACCTCCGCCGGCGTGCCGGGTTGCGGCACGGGGGCCGGCCTCTCGGCGGGGCTGGGCTGCCAGCCCGGCGGCAGGCTGGAGGGGGGCGTTTCCGGCGCCGGCTGCTCGGCCGGGGCGGGCGTCGAGACCGGGCTCGGCGCCGGGGCCGGGATCTCGGCCGGAGCGGGCGACACCTCCGGCAACTGGCGCGGCGGCAGTTCGGTGGGCGGGCGCGGCAGGTCGCCGGGCGGGAGAGCGGAGCGGGTCTCCTCCGGTGCCGGGGGCATGGGGGCGTTTTCCGGCCGCAGCGGCGGCGGCGGGGCCTCGGGCTCCGGCGGCGGGCTGCGGGTTTCCTCCGGCGCGGGGGCGGCCGCGGCGGGGTGGGACTCGGCGGCGGGGGCCTGCTCCTCCGGCTTCTCCGTCTCGGTGGGGCGGCCGGTCAGCTTGGCCCAGAGATCACGCAGCGCCATGGCTCAGGCCGCCTCGGCCAGCAGGCCGCGCGCATCGGCGCCGGTCACGCGGGCGCGGACGACCCGGCCGCGCGGGCCGCTGCCCCGGACGAGGCGGATGGCGCAGAAATGCTCGGTATGGCCGGCATCGGGACGTTCCAGCAGCACGGCTTCCTCCTGGCCCATACGGGCGGCGTAGAATTCCTGGGTCGCCTCGGCGCCGATGGCGCGCAGGCGGGCGGCGCGTTGCCGCCGCAGGACGGTGGGCAGTTGCGGCATCCGGGCGGCGGGGGTGCCCGGCCTCTCCGAATAGGGGAATACGTGCAGGAAGTGCAGCCCGGCCTCCCGCACGAGCGCCGCCATCTCCTCGAACTGCGCCTCGGTTTCGGTCGGGAAGCCGGCGATCAGGTCGGCCCCCAGCGCGATTCCCGGGCGCAGCGCGCGGGCGCGGGCGGCGGCGGCCAGGGCATCCGCCCGGCTGTGGCGCCGCTTCATGCGCTTCAGGATGAGGTCCGCGCCATGCTGGAGGGAGAGGTGCAGGTGCGGCATCAGCCTTGGCTCCTCCCCGATCAGGCGCCAGAGGTCCTCGTCGATGGCGGCGGGGTCGATGGAGGAGAGGCGCAGCCGCGGCAGTTCCGGCACCAGGGCCAGCAGCCGGCGGATCATCTGGCCCAGCGTTGGGCTGCCTGGCAGGTCGGGGCCGTAGCTGGCGATATCGACGCCGGTCAGCACCACCTCCCGGTAGCCGGCCTCCACCGCCGCCCGCACCTGCCGCACCACCGCGCCCATGGGGGCGGAACGCGAGGGGCCGCGCCCGAAGGGGATGACGCAGAAGGTGCAGCGGTGGTCGCAGCCCTGCTGCACCTCGATCAGCGCCCGCGCCCGGCCGGTGAATTCGGTGACGGGATGCGCGGCCACGCCGCGCGCTTCCATGATGTCGGAGACCGGGGCGGCGGGGGCGCCGGGCGCCCAGGCCTCGGGCTTCAGCTTGTCGGCATTGCCGATGACGCGGGCGACGCCCGGCAGCGCACCCCAGCGCGAAGGCGCGATCTGCGCCGCGCAGCCGGTGACGATGATCGGCACCCCCGGCCGTTCCCGCGCGATGCGGCGGATGGCCTGGGCGGCCTGCTTCTCGGCCTCGGCCGTGACGGCGCAGGTATTGACCAGCACCGTCTCCGCATGGCCGGCGCGGGTGGCGAGGTCGCGCATCGCCTCGCCCTCATAGGTATTGAGGCGGCAGCCGAAGCTCAGGACCTCCACCGTCATGCGGCCAGGCTGTCCCAGTCGAACTGGCCGAGGAAGGCGGTGGCCACTGGCCCCGCCATCAGCACATGCCCGTCCAGCCGCCATTCCAGCGTGAGCGTGCCGCCGGGCAGGTCGATCCGCGCGCGCCGCCCCGTCAGGCCCCGCCGGTGGGCATTGACCAGCGTGGCGCAGGCGCCGGAGCCGCAGGCCAGCGTCGGCCCCGCCCCGCGCTCCCAGATGGCGAGGCGGATATGGTCGGTGTCCATGACCTGGGCGAAGCCGATATTGGCGCGGGCGGGCAGCAGGGCATGGTGCTCGGCCCGCGGGCCGATGGCCTGCCAGTCCAGCCCGTCCAGGTCGCCCACGAAGAAGGTGACATGCGGGTTGCCCATGGAGCAGGCGGCGGGGTCGGAAACCGCGCCCAGCTCCATCGGCAGATGCGCGGTATCCATCGCGCGCGCCAGCGGCACGTCCTGCCATTCCAGGCTGGGCGGGCCCATATCGGCGCTGATGGTGCCATCGGCCAGCCGCTCGCAGGGCAGGTCGCCGCGCAGGGTGCGGACCACCACGCGGTCCCGCCCCGTCTCGGCCATCAGCAGGCTGGCGATGCAGCGGGTGGCATTGCCGCAGGCCTCGGCTTCCGAGCCATCGGGGTTGTAGATCCGCATGAAGACATCGGCACCCTCCCCCGGCTGTTCCAGCACGATGAACTGGTCGCAGCCGATGCCCCGGTGGCGGTCGGCCGCGGCGGCGGCGCGGGCGGGGGTGACGCCCAGCGTCGTCCGGCGGTCGTCCACCACCACGAAGTCATTGCCGAGGCCGTGCATCTTGCGGAAGGGAATCATGCCCGACCATATGCGGCGGAATGCGTGACAAATGAAGTGGCGGCGCTTTCCCGCCACGCCGTCCCGCGCTTCCATGCCCTTCCCCGAAGCTGGAGCGCCGCAGTGATCGATTCGACTCTCTATCTGGTGGTCGATATCGAGACGGATGGGCCGGACCCCGGGCCGCATTCAATGCTGAGCTTCGGCTGCGTCGCCACCGATGCGGAGGGCGTGCGGGGCGAGTTCTCCACCACGCTGGACACCCTGCCCGGCGCCACCGGGGATGCCGGCACCCTGGCGTGGTGGGCGACGCAGCCCGAGGCCTGGGCGGCCGCCCGGCGCGACCCTCTGCCGCCCGAGCAGGCCATGGCGCGCTTCGTGGCCTGGCTGCGCGGGCTGCCGGCCAAGCCGGTCTTCGCCGCCTGTCCGCTGATCTTCGACGCCTTCTGGATAGACTGGTATCTGCGCCGCTTCGCCGGGCTGCGGATGCGGCAGGCACCGCGCGACGAGCACGGCCTGTTCCATGGGGAGGCGCTGGATATCGGCTCGCTCGCCATGGGCGTGCTGGGTATCGACCATGCGGCGGTGGTGGCGCGCCGCTCCTGGCCGGAATCCTGGCTGGGCGGGCATGACCACAACCACGACGCGCTGGCCGATGCGCGAGGCTATGCCAGCCTGCTGCGGGAGTTGCTGCGGCGCCGGCCCTTGCCGAAACCGCGCCAATGAGGCTATAGCCCCGCCCTCTTCCCGCGCGTCCGGGCCTGTAGGGCATGCCCGGCCGTGGTTTCGTGTCCGCCTCACGGCGGATGCTTCCGAACTCAGGAGATCGAAATGCCCAAGATGAAGACGAAGTCGAGCGTGAAGAAGCGCTTCCGGCTGACGGCCACCGGCCAGGTCAAGGCTGGCGCCGGCAACAAGCGCCACATGCTGACCGCCAAGACCAACAAGATGAAGCGGCAGAACCGCGGCACCTTCGTGCTGGACAAGCAGGATGGTGACACGGTGAAGCAGTGGATGCCGTACGGTTCGGCCCGGTAAGGAAGGATCTGACCTATGGCACGTGTTAAGCGCGGCGTAACCGCCCACGCCCGTCACAAGAAAGTCCTCAAGCTCGCCAAGGGCTATGTGGGCCGTTCCTCCACCGCCTATCGCCCCGCGCTCGAGCGCGTCGAGAAGGCGCTGCAGTACGCCTACCGCGACCGCCGCAACAAGAAGCGCGAGTTCCGCGGCCTGTGGATCCAGCGCATCAACGCGGCTTGCCGCGAGCAGGGCCTGACCTATTCGAAGTTCATCGCCGGCATCAAGGCGGCGAATATCGAGATCGACCGCAAGGTCCTGGCCACCATCGCCTTCGATGATGCCGCCGGGTTTGCGGCCTTGGTCGAGAAGGCCAAGGCGGCGCTGCCGGCTTCGGCCGAGGCGTAATCTCCCCCACTCCCTTCCGGGGGAGTGTCGAGAAACGGAGCCGCCGCCGCCTGGGGTCAGCCCTGGGCGTTCGGCGGCTTCTTTCGTTTTCAGGGCTCAGGCGGGATGCAGATGTCCGACGACCTCGCGAAACTCCAGACCGATACCGAGGCGGCCCTTGCCGCCGCCACCGACCCCCGCGCGCTGGACGCGGTGCGGGTGGCGACGCTGGGCAAGAGCGGCGCGCTGACCGCGCTGCTGAAGGCGCTCGGCACCTTCCCGCCCGAGGAACGCAAGGCGCGCGGCGCCGCCGTGAATCAGCTGAAGGCTGTGCTGGAAGCGGCCATCGAAGCCCGCCGGGTGGAGCTTGACGCCGCCGCCCTGGAAGCGCGCCTGGCCGCCGAGCGGATGGACGTGACACTGCCCGCCCGCCCCTACCCGCCCGCCGGGCCGGAAGCCGGCGCCATCCACCCCATCGCCCGCACCATCGAGGAACTGACCGCCATCTTCGGCGCCATGGGCTTCGCGGTGGCGGAAGGCCCGGATATCGAGGCCGACTGGTACAATTTCGGCGCGCTGAACATCCCCGACCATCACCCGGCGCGGCAGGATCACGACACCTTCTACCTCCCCGCCGGCCCGGATGGCCGCCGCCCGGTGCTGCGGACCCATACCTCCCCGGTGCAGATCCGCACCATGATCACGCAGGCGCCGCCGATCCGCGTCATCGTGCCCGGCCGCACCTACCGCGCCGACCATGACGCGACGCACAGCCCGATGTTCCATCAGGTCGAGGGGCTGGTGATCGACAAGGGCATCACGCTCGGCCACCTGAAGGGCTGCCTGATCGACTTCCTTCGGGCTTTCTTCGATATCCGCGACCTGCCGGTGCGGTTCCGCTCCTCCTACTTCCCCTTCACCGAGCCTTCGATGGAAGTGGATATCGGCTGGAACCGGAAGACCGGCGAGCTGGGCGAGGGCGGCGACTGGCTAGAGATCCTGGGCAGCGGCATGGTCCACCCGAAGGTGCTGGCCAATTGCGGCATCGACCCGCGCGAGTGGCAGGGTTTCGCCTTCGGCATGGGCATCGAGCGGATC
Organism: Roseomonas marmotae; assembly: GCF_017654485.1. Taxonomy (NCBI): domain Bacteria; kingdom Pseudomonadati; phylum Pseudomonadota; class Alphaproteobacteria; order Acetobacterales; family Roseomonadaceae; genus Roseomonas; species Roseomonas marmotae. The sequence goes on from NZ_CP061091.1 coordinate 165,825, forward strand.
ACCATGCTGAAGCACGGCATCCCCGACCTGCGGCCTTTCTACGAGAGCGACGTACGCTGGCTGAAGCATTACGGCACCAGCCCGCTGTCGCCTGCCACCCTGGCGGAAGGGGTCTGACGCCATGAAGTTCTCTCTGTCCTGGCTGAAGCGGCACCTCGAAACCGAGGCGACGCTGGAGCAGATCACCGACACCCTGAACACCATCGGGCTGGAAGTGGAAGGCGTGGAAGACCGCGCGGCGGCGCTGGCGCCCTTCCGCATCGCCCATGTGATCGAGGCGGTGCAGCACCCCAATGCCGACCGCCTGCGTGCCTGCAAGGTGGATGTGGGCGATGGCGTCATCCGCTCCGTCGTCTGCGGCGCGCCGAATGCCCGCACCGGCATGAAGGCGGTGCTGGGCCTGCCCGGCGCCTTCGTGCCCGGCACCGGCATCACGCTGAAGGTCGGCGAGATCCGTGGCGTGAAGAGCGAGGGCATGATGTGCTCCTCGCGCGAGCTGGGCCTCGGTGACGACCATGAGGGCATCATCGACCTGCCGGCGGATGCGCCGGTGGGCCAGCCCTATGCCGTCTGGGCCGGGCTGGATGACCCGGTCATCGAGATCTCCGTCACCCCCAACCGGGGCGATGCGCTCTCCGTCCGTGGCGTGGCGCGGGACCTGGCGGCGGCGGGCCTCGGCACACTAAAGCCCTTCGCGCCGCAGCCGGCGGTGCCCGCCTATCCCTCGCCCCTGAACTGGGCGGTGGAGGACCTGGAGGGCTGCCCCTGGGTGCTGGGCCGCGCGGTGCGGGGCGTGAAGAACGGCCCCTCGCCCCAATGGCTGCAGGACAAGCTGACCGCCATCGGCCTGCGCCCGATCAATGCCCTGGTCGATGTGACCAACTGGTTCACCTATGACCTCGGCCGCCCGCTGCATGTCTTCGACGCGAAGAAGGTGAAGGGCGACACCCTCACCATCCGCCGGGGCCGCGAGGGCGAGAGCTTCCTGGCCCTGAACGGCAAGGAGGTGCGCGTCACGCCGGAGGATCTGGTGATCGCTGATGCGGAGGCGGTGGAATCCCTCGCCGGCATCATGGGCGGCGAGTATTCCGGCTCCGACGAAGGCACCACCGAGGTCTTCATCGAGGCCGCGCTCTTCGACCCCGTGCGGATCGCGCTCTCCGGCCGCCGGCACGACCTGCGCTCCGACGCCCGCTCCCGCTTCGAGCGCGGCGTGGACCAGGCCCTGCCGCCCGCCGCGCTCGAAGCGGCGACGGCCATGATCATCGAGCTCTGCGGCGGCGAGGCTTCCGAGATCGTCTCGGCCGGCGCCGAGCCAGCCTGGCAGCGCACGGCGCATCTGCGCTTCGAGCGCATCGCCGGCCTCGGCGGCTCCCCCATCACGCCGGAAGAGGCGGTGGAAGGGCTGGAGCGGCTGGGCTTCACGGTGGCCGGCCGCGATGCGCAGGGCGTGACGGTGAACGTCCCCTCCTGGCGAAACGACATCGCCTCCCGCGACGGTGCCCTGGCGCAGAACCCGGAACTGCCGGCGGACCGCGCCCAGGCAGCCGCCGAGGGCTGCGCGGCCATCGAGCCGGAATGCGACCTGCTGGAGGAAGTGCTGCGCCTGCGCGGACTGGATGCGGTGCCGCCGGTCTCGCTGCCCGTCTCCTCGCCCGTGCCGCTGCCCAGCCTGACGCCGCGCCAGACGCGCAGCGTACTCGCCCGCCGGATGCTGGCGGCGCGCGGCATGCTGGACTGCGTGAGCTTCGGCTTCATCGACGGCAAGGTGGCCGCGCTGTTCGGGGAAACCCCGGCCGCGCTGCGCCTGGAGAACCCCATCGCCGCCGACCTGGACCAGATGCGCCCGACGCCGCTGGCCAGCCTGCTGACGGCAGCCAGCCGCAATGCCGCGCGCGGTTACCCGGATGTGGCGCTGGCGGAAATCGGCGCGGCCTACCGGGACATCACCCCCGCCGGCCAGGCGGCGGTGGCCGCTGGTATCCGCATCGGCGAGACGCCGCGCCACTGGGCCGCGCCGGCCCGCGCGGTGGATGCCATGGATGCCAAGGGCGACGCGCTGGCCGTGCTGGCGGCGCTGGGCGTGCCTGCGGCGGCACTCTCCGTCACCGCCGATGCGCCGGGCTTCTATCATCCCGGCCGGTCCGGCGTGGTGCGCCAGGGGCCGAAGACGGTGCTGGCGACCTTCGGCGAAATCCACCCGAGCCTGCGCGCCAGGCTGGACCTGCCCGGCCCGGCGGTGGGCTTCGAGGTCTTCCTGGACGCCATCCCCGACCCCAAGCGCAAGAAGAAGTCGGCGCCCGACCTGCCGGCCTTCCAGCCGCTGCGGCGTGATTTCGCCTTCCTGGTGGATGCCACGGTGCCGGCGGAGAACCTGCTGCGCGCGGCGCGTGGCGCGGAGCGGAACCTCATCACGGATGTGACGCTCTTCGACCGCTATGCCGGCGAGCGCCTGCCGGAAGGCAAGGTCTCCCTGGCGCTGGAAGTCACGCTGCAACCGCGTACGGCCAGCATGACGGATGCGGAGATCGAGGCGGTGGGCACGAAGATCGTGGCCGCCGTGGCGAAGGCGACGGGGGCGGTGCTGCGAGGGTGAAACGCGCTGGAGAGGGCGCTGCCCTCTCCAGACCTTTCCCGCTGGAGTGACAGTGTCACCCCAGACCCCGCCATTCATTGGCCCTGGTGGCAGGCGGGTTCCGCCGGAGGTCATCGACCTCCAGCGACTGCGGGCTCAGCCCGCGTGGTCCATTGAATAAATCACGCCTGCGGCGCGCCTTGGGCTGCCAGCGCGGCCCCCAATTCGAAGCGGGGTCCGGGGTGGACTTTCCACCCCGGCGGGCGTGCAGAGGGCAGAGCCCTCTGCGGGGGTTCCAGGGGGCAAATGCCCCCTGGCCTTCTCAACGGGAGGGCGTGCCCGCCTCGCCCAGGTCCCACCACATGCCCGCGAAGGCTGCGATGCCTTCCCGTGCCGGGGCGATCAGCAGGTGTTCATCCGGCCCGTGCTGCTTGCAGCCGTTGTAGCTGTGCGGCACCCAGACCAGCGGCACGCCGAGGTGGTCGATGAAGACATCGCCCGGCAGGCCGCCGCTGCTGTTGGGGATGATCTGCACCCGGCTGCCCAGGCTCTTCTCCATGCTCTCCTGAGCCCAACGCACCCAGGGATGGTCGGGCGCGGTGCGGCTGGCGGGCATGCGGAGGCCGGCATTCTCGATCCGCACCGTCTCCAGCCCGTGGATATCGAGGTGGTGGCGCAGCGCGGCCTCGAAGGTCTCGGGGTCGGTATCCACGGTGTAGCGGATCTGGCAATGCGCCACGGCATGAGGCGCCACCGCGTTCACCGGATTCTCCGGCACGCCGCTGACCATGGCCAGGACGATGAAGCTGTTCCAGCCATAGATCTTCTCGGCCGATGTCAGGCCCGGCTCGCCCCAGCCTTCGTCGATCGTCGCCGCGCCCTCGGCCCCGCCCACCGGGCAGTCCTGGAGCACCTTCCGGATCTCGGGCGGCGCGCCGTCCCGCCCGCCGGAGGGCAGCCAGCCCCGCACCAGGATCTTGCCGTTGCGGTCCATGATGGTGGAGAGCGCATGGGCCAGGATCACCGCCGGGTCGCTGGTCAGCCCGCCCCAGTGGCCGGAATGCACCCCGCCCTCGCGCAGCCGCACCGCCAGGTCGAAATGGAAGGTGCCGCGCGTGCCAGTGGCGATGGTGGCCAGGCCCGGCTCCACGCGCGGGCCGTCGGAGGCGATCAGCACATCGGCCGCCAGGGCTTCCGCCTGGGCGGCGATGAACTTGCGCAGGCCCTTGCTGCCACGCTCCTCGGCCATCTCCAGCACGAGCTTGACGTTGAAGCCCAGCTTGCCGCCGCGCTCGGCCAGCACGGCCTCCAGCGCCGCCAGGTTCAGCACGTGCTGGCCCTTGTTGTCGGCGGTGCCGCGCCCGTACCAGCGGCCATCCCGCTCCGTGAGGGTCCAGGGGGAAAGCCCTTCCGACCACTGCGCATCCAGCCCCGCGACGGTATCGCCATGGCCGTAGAGCAGCACGGTGGGGCGGGCGGGGTCCTCGATGCGCGTGGCCATCAGGATGGGACCGAAGCCGGGCTCCGGATTCTCGTGCAGCGCGGCCTGGAAGCCCATCCGCTCCACCCAGGGGCGGATGCCGCTCTCGAGGTAATGGTGCAGCGCCTCTTCCCGCCCCGGCTCCTGCGATGTGGAGGGGATGGCGACGAGGTCGGAGAGCAGGGCCTTGAAGCTGCCCTGGTCGAAGAACTGCCTCGCCCGTGCGATGGCGCCGTTCCGTTCAGCCATGATCCCCTCCGTCCTTGGCATCAGGCGGCACGGCGCGAGGCACCGGGCCACCACATGGAGGCCGGCAGAATGCTGCGCTTAGGCCGCCACGTCGAGGGGCTGATCGGCGTTATCGGGTGCGAACCGGTCCGCTACCGCCCCCGCCGCCGCCGGCCAGGGAGGAACCCAGCAGCGCGCCGGCCGCGGCTGGCAGCAGCGCGCCCAGCAGCGGCGCCCCCATCAGCCCCTGACCGGGCGGGAGGATGACGGGTGCGCCCGCATCCTCCATGGGGGTGGAAGCCGGGGCGGCGAGCCGGGGCGCGGCCTGCCCGCGCGGCGCCACCGCCACGGCGACATCGGCCGGCACGGTCATGCTGCGGAGCTGTGCCGCCGCGGGCAGCGGCAGCGCCAGCAGGCCCAGCAGGGCGCCGGCCAGGGCGCAGGGGCGCGGGGGGCAGCGGATCATGGCGGCGTCCGTCTCTCTCAGGGAAGGGCAAGGGGGCGGCTGACCTGAAAGGCCGGCAGGGTCAGGCAGGCGGCCTCGGCGGCCAGCAGGCGCGGGAAGCTCATGGAGACGCCGAACTGCCGGGCCATGGCGAGTTGCGGCACGAGGCAGAGATCCGCCAGACCCGGCGTATCGCCGAAGCAGAAGGGGCCGGCGGTCGGGTCCAGCAGCGCCTCGCAGGTCTCCAGGCCGCCGCTCAGCGCCTGCCGCGCCCAGGCGCGCAGCGGTGGCTCCGGCAGCCCCAGATTCTGCAACTGCGCCAGGCTGCGCTCGGTCGGCAGCGAATGCATGTCGCCGGCGCTGGCCAGGGCGAAGGCGCGGATGCGGGCGCGCCTGGTGGGCTCGGGCGGCAGCAGCGCCGGGCTGGGCCACATCTCTTCCAGCCATTCGACGATCGCGAGGGACTGGCTCAGCCGCAGTCCGTCATTGGTCTCCAGCACCGGGATCATATTCTGCGGGTCGGCCGGGGCCTGGCCGGCCGGCGCGAATTCGTCTCCCGGTGCCAGCTGCTCTACGAGCGTGACATCGAGGTCCTTCAGAGCCAGGGCGATCCGCACCCGCCAGGTGGCGAAGGAACGGAGATGGCCATACAAGCGCATCGTGATACCTACTGTACTCTCGATTATGTGATTTAAGGTTGCAGACAGGTCAAGGAAATCCACAGCGCTGCCGGAACTATCCCGGCCCGGCCATTCCCTCCGGTATCATACAGAAATCCCCGTTCCTTTCGTATGCGTTCCGAGCAGCCCTGGCCGTTTTTCTGCAGAGGGCGCGCCGGCCTGCTGGCATGCCGTCTGGTATGAGCGCGGGAGCATCCTGGCCGGAGCCTGTCCGGTTATCGGCAGAACCCGACGATCTCATCAGGGAGGCGGCTGGCGACACGAAGGAAGGGGAGCCACCACCACGGAGCGGACGCGGGACCGGGCGCCGGAATCCGCCGGCCCGAGCGATCTTTACCTGACGCAGACTGGAGCTTCCCCCATGCCCTGGCATGCCGCCGCCCTTGGGGACGGCATGCCAAGCTGGCTAGATCAGGCGTCCAGATAACGTTCCCGCAGGTGGGCGGTGAAGTCGGAGGGATCGAGCGGCTTGCCGGTGGCGGCGCGCAGCAGGTCCTGGAAGCCCAGGCGCGAGCCCTGGCCATGCACCTTCTGCCGCAACCAGTCCCGCAGCGGCGTGAAATCGCCCCGCGCCAGCGCCGCGTCCAGGCCCGCCACATGGGTACGGGCCGCGCGCATCAGCTGCGCCGCCGCCATGGCGCCGAGGGTATAGGACGGGAAATAGCCGAAGGCGCCGTCATACCAGTGGATGTCCTGCAAGCAGCCATGCGCGTCATCCGGCGGCGTCAGGCCCAGCAGGCGCGTGAAGCCCTCGTTCCAGGCGGCGGGCAAGTCCTCGACCTCCATCGCGCCCTCGATCAGCGCGCGCTCCAGACGGAAGCGCAGGATGACATGGGCGGGATAGGTCAGTTCATCGGCATCGACGCGGATGAAGCCGCGCTCCACCCGACGCCAGAGACCGGCGAGATTGGCGGGGGCATAAGCCGCCGCCTCTCCGCCGAAGGTGGCCTGCAACCGCGGGCCGAGAAAGGCGAGGAAGGCGTCCGAGCGGCAGGCCTGCATCTCGATGATCAGGCTCTGCGATTCATGGGCGGCCATGCCGGCGGCCTCGCCCACGGGCTGGTGGGCATGGGCGGCGGGCAGGCCCAGCTCGTAGAGCGCGTGGCCGGTCTCATGCAGCACGCCCAGCAGCGCCTGGGCGAAGTTGTCCTCGCGGTAGCGGGTGGTGATGCGGACATCGCGGGGCGTGCCGCCGCAGAAGGGATGCGTGCTCTCATCCAGCCGCGCATGCTCGAAATCCAGCCCGACCCGCTCGGCCATGTCGCGGCAGATCGCCTGCTGGGTCGCCACCGGGAAAGGCCCGACCAGCGGGCGCGGCGCCGGGCGGGCGGCCTGGAGCGCCTCGGCGCGCGGCAGGGCCTCGGCCAGGAAGGCGTCGTAGGCGGCGAAGATCGGCTCCACGTCGCTGGCGCCGATGCCGCGCTGGTAGCCTTCCATCAGCGCATCATAGGCCGGCAGGCCGGTGGCGTTGGAAAGGGCCGCGGCGGTCTCGCGTTGCAGGCGCACCACCTCCTTCAGGGCGGGGGCGACCAGGGCGAAGTCGGAGCGCGCGCGGGCGGTGCGCCAGCGGGCCTCGCAGGCGGCGTTGGCGCGGGCGGTCGCCTCCACCAGTGTGGTGGGCAGGGCCGTGGCGCGGCGATGAGCATCGCGCATCAGCGCCAGATTGGCGCTGTCCCACTCGTCCGCGGCGGCGGCCCCGGCCAGGTCATCCGCCACCTGCGGCGCCGTCAGCAGCTCATGCGACAGGCCGGAGAGGGTGGCCAGCTGCTCGCCACGCGCCTCGGCGCCGCCCGGGGGCATCATCGCCGCGGCATCCCAGTGCAGCATGGCCTGGGACTCGCCCAGCAGGGCGATACGGGCGAAGCGGGCCTTCAGGCGGTCATAGGCGGTCATGGTCACTCCCATCAGCGGGTTCCTTCAGGCGGATGCGGGCCCAGGCGATGAAGACCCCCAGCGCCGAGAGCGCCAGCCCGTACCAGGTGATGACATAGCCGAGGTGGCTGTTGGTCGGCCGCGGCATGTGCCGCGCGGGCTGCGGCAGCGCCGCCCCGGCCGGGCTGCCGGCGGGCTGCATGGCCACCAGCCCGTACGGGGCGGTCTCGGGCAGCTCCAGGGCGGCGCCGATGGCGTGAGGGTCGAAGGTATAGAAGCGGCGTCCGGCGGTATCATCCGTGGCGCTGAAGAGGCCGGCGCTCTCGCCGGGGCGGATATAGCCCTCGACCCGCAGCGGGCCTTCGGGGCGGTCGATCTGCCCGCCCTCCAACGGCACCCAGCCGCGGTCCACCAGCAGCGGCGCGGCGCCCGGCCGTTCGAGCGGCGTCAGCAGATGCGTGCCGAGTGTAGTGCCGCGCAGCTCCACGCCCAGCCGCGCCTCCCGGTCATGCAGGAAGCGGCCTTCGGTGAAGACCTTCGTATAGGGTTCCGGCGGCTCGGAGAGCGGGAGGGGCGGACTGGCCTCGGCTATGGCCAGACGGGCCAGGAGGTCGGTCTTCCAGTGGAGGCGCTGAAGCTGCCAGGTGCCCAGTCCGGCCAGGATGGCCAGCACCGGCAGCAGGACGAGGGTGGGAATGAGAAGGCGGCGCCAGCGATTCATGCGCCGCAGGGTAGCATGCGGGGCCGGTCCTGGCCTCCCCATCCCGGGGAGGCCAGATCCGATCCGGCGTCAGTGGTGGGCGATCTCGCCCACACCCATGATGTAGACGACGACGAAGAGGAACAGCCACACCACGTCGACGAAGTGCCAGTACCAGGCGGCGGCCTCGAAGCCGAAATGGCGCTCCGCCGTGAAGTCGCCACGGCCGGCACGGATCCAGCAGACCGCCAGGAAGATGGTGCCGATGATCACGTGGAAGCCGTGGAAGCCTGTCGCCAGGAAGAAGACGGAGGGATAGATGCCGCCGCCATGGAAGGCGAAGGGCGCCAGGGCATATTCATAGGCCTGAAAGCCGCTGAAGCAGAGGCCCAGCAGCACCGTCAGGCCCAGGCCCGTCATCAGGCCCTTGCGGTCGCCCTGGATCAGCGCGTGGTGCGCCCAGGTGACCGTGCAGCCCGAGAGCAGCAGGATCATGGTGTTCAGCAGCGGCAGGTCGAAGGGGTCGAAGGTCAGGACACCCGCCGGCGGCCAGATGGCCTCCGCCGCGCCCGAGACATGCTCGGGATAGAGGAAGAAGTGGAAATAGGCCCAGAAGAAGGCGACGAAGAACATCACCTCGGAGGCGATGAACAGCACCATGCCGTAGCGCAGGCCGATTCGCACGATCGGGTTGTGCACGCCCGGCTGCCTGGATTCGCGGATGATGTCGCGGAACCAGAAATACATCGACACCAGCACGCCGAGCACGCCGACGCCGAACACCCAGTGGATGTTCATCTGCGCGAAAAGGATGATGCCGAACACCAGCAGCCCCGCGGAGAGCGAGGCGACCATCGGCCAGGGGCTGGGATCGACCAGATGGTAGGGGTGCTTGTTGTGGGCGGGGGCAACCGCGCTGTCGGTGCTGGCCATCGGGCTTCCTGGACTCAAGACGTCACGCGAGGGGTGGAAGGGGCAAGGGCGGCAGGCGCCAATGCCCGGGCATCCGGGTCAATGTGCTGCATCAATCCCGAAAACATGGTGTGGATCAAGCCTGTCACGGCATGGCCGTGCGCGGGCGGCCGGGCTCGGCCAGCTCGGTGCGCTTGCCCACATGCTCCCCGGCCTTGGCCAGCGCGCCGGCGCGCTCGGCATCCGCCAGGGTGCGGAAATAGGTATAATTGACGGTGATGGTCTTGATGCCCCGGGTATTCGGGTCCTTGGCCATCTCCGGGCTCACCCAGTAGGCGATCGGCATCTCCACCTTCTGGCCAGGCTCCAGCGTCTGCTCGTCGAAGCAGAAGCAGGCGACCTTGTGGAAATAGGCGCCAGCCACCTCGGGCGTCACGTTATAGGTGGCGATGCCCGTGACCGGCGTCTCCGCCAGGTTCTCGGCATGGTAGAAGGCCATCCCCTCCTCGCCCAGCGCCAGCTTCGCCGGACCCTGGGAGGGCGCGAATTTCCACGGCAGGTTGGGGCTCACATTCGCATTGAAGCGCACGGTGACCATCTGGTCCGTGGCGCCCGGTGCAGTGCCGCCGATCTGCGGCGTGCCGCCATAGCCTGTCACCGCGCAGAAGATCGCGTAGAGCGGCACCGAGGCGAAGGCGAGGCCCACCATGCCAGCCACCACGCCACCGGCGATGGTGGCGGTGCGGCGGTTGCGGCGGGCGAGGTCCGGATCAGTCACGGGCATATCGGTCCCTCCGGTCAGCCCTGGGTCAGCCGGGCCATGGCGATCAGGTAGAACAGGCCCACCAGCGCCAGAAGCGCCAGAAGCACGGCCCAGTTGCGCGCGCGCCGGCGGCGGTAGAAGGCGCGCTTCTCTTCCGGGGTCATGCGCCGAAGACCAGCTTGTCGGCCGCCAGGGCGGTGAAGAGCGCGAAGAGATAGAGGACGGAGAAGCGGAAGCCCGCGCGGGCCGGCGCGTCATTGGTCAGGCTGAGGCCGGCTTCATCCTGCGCGTCATGCTTCACGCGCCACATGTAATGCAGGAAGAAGGCGCCCAGCACCACCGCGGCGGCGCCATAGGCCAGGCCGGACATGCCGATGACGGTCGGCAGCAGCGTGAGCGGCACCAGCAGCAGGGAATAGAGCCAGATCTGGCGGCGCGTCTCCCGGGCGCCGGCCACGACGGGCAGCATCGGCACGCCGGCGCGCTGGTAGTCGCCCGAGGCATAGAGGGACAGCGCCCAGAAATGCGGCGGCGTCCAGAAGAAGATGATGGCGAACATCAGCAGCGCCTCGACCGAGACATGCCCGGTGACGGCGACCCAGCCGATCATCGGCGGGAAGGCGCCCGCGGCGCCGCCGATGACGATGTTCTGCGGCGTCCGGCGCTTCAGCCACATGGTGTAGATGAAGACGTAGAAGCCGATCGAGCCGGCCAGCACGGCGGCGGCCGCCATGTTGGTGGCGAGGCCCATCAGCACCACCGAGGCCACGGCGAGGAAGACGCCGAAGGTCAGCGCCGCCTCGGGCCGGATACGGCCGGCCGGGATGGGGCGGTTGGCGGTGCGGCGCATCACCGCGTCGATGTCGCGGTCGTACCACATGTTGATGGCGCCCGAGGCACCGGCGGCCACGGCGATGCAGAGGATCGCGGTCGCGGCCAGCACCGGGTGGAGCGAACCCGGCGCCACCAGCAGGCCAACGAGGCCGGAGAAGACCACGAGCGTCATCACCCGCGGTTTCAGCAGCGCGATCCAGTCGCGCACCTCACTGAAATCGAGATCCTCGGATGTGCCGAGGGGGGCAGAAGCCCCCCCCCGCTGCATCGCGCTTTCGCTCATGGCGCTCGCTCCATGCCCCCGTTAGCGGATACGGGGCAGTTCGTCGAAGGTATGGAAGGGCGGCGGGGAAGAGACCTGCCATTCCAGGGTGGTCGCACCCTCGCCCCAGGGGTTCGCCGCGGCCTTCTCCTTGCTCGTGAAGGTGCGGTAGCAGACGTAGAAGAAGAAGACGAAAGAGGCGATCGCGATATAGGAGCCGATGCTCGCGACCATGTTCCAGCCCGCGAAGGCATCCGGGTAGTCCGGATAACGGCGCGGCATGCCCTGGGCACCCAGGAAGTGCATCGGGAAGAAGGCCAGGTTCACGCCCACGAAGGTCAGCCAGAAGTGGATCTGGCCCAGGCGCTCGGGGTACTGCTTCCCGCTGATCTTGCCGATCCAGTAGTAGAAGCCGGCATAGATGCCGAAGACGGCGCCCAGCGACAGCACGTAGTGGAAATGGGCGATGACGTAGTAGGTGTTGTGCAGGATGACGTCGACGGAAGCGTTAGCCAGCTTCACGCCCGTGACGCCGCCCACCGTGAACAGGAAGATGAAGCCGATCGCGAAGAGCATCGGCGTCTTGAAGGTGAGCGAGCCGCCCCACATCGTGGCGATCCAGGAGAAGATCTTGATGCCCGTGGGCACCGCGATGATCATCGTGGCGGCCATGAAGTAGGCCCGCGTGTCCACCGAGATGCCGGAGGTGAACATGTGGTGCGCCCAGACCACGAAGCCCACCACGCCGATGGCGACCATGGCGTAGGCCATGCCGAGGTAGCCGAAGATCGGCTTACGGCTGAAGGTGGACAGGATGTGGCTGATGATGCCGAAGGCCGGCAGGATCATGATGTAGACTTCGGGGTGGCCGAAGAACCAGAACAGGTGCTGGAACAGCACCGGGTCGCCACCGCCGGCCGGGTCGAAGAAGGCCGTGCCGAAGTTACGGTCGGTGATCAGCATGGTGATCGCGCCGCCGAGGACAGGCACCGAGAGCAGCAGCAGGAAGGCGGTGACCAGCATGCCCCAGACGAAGAGCGGCATCTTGTGCAGCGTCATGCCGGGGGCGCGCATGTTGAAGATGGTGGTGATGAAGTTCACCGCGCCCAGGATCGAGCTGGCGCCCGCCAGGTGCAGGGCGAAGAGCGCCATATCGACGCCCATGCCCGACTGGTACTGGCTGTTGGACAGCGGCGGATAGAGCGTCCAGCCCGTGCCGGCGCCACCCACGAAGAGGCTGCCCACGGCCAGCAGCAGCGCCGGAACCAGGAGCCAGAAGCTGATGTTGTTCAGGCGCGGGAAGGCCATGTCCGGCGCGCCGATCATGATCGGCACGAAGTAGTTGCCGAAGCCGCCGATCAGCGCCGGCATGATGACGAAGAAGACCATGATCACGCCATGCGCGGTCACGGCCACGTTCCACATCTGGCCGTCGGCGAAGAACTGCATGCCAGGGCTCTGCAGCTCCAGGCGCATCAGGAAGCTCAGCCCGATCCCCACGATGGCCGCAGCCACCGCAAAGATCAGATAAAGGATGCCGATATCCTTGTGGCTGGTGCTGTAGAACCAGCGCTTCCAGAAACCCGGGGCGTGGTCGTGATGGCCGGGGCCATCGTGTTCATGCGTGTGTGACGCGGTCGCCATCTGTGTCCGTCCCGCTCTCGAACCGTCCGTTAATCAGTCGCGCTTAGCGGCGCAGCTCCGCCACCTTGGTGGCGGCGGTGTCATCGGCCTTGGCCACGGCCACCGGCGCGGCAGGGGCCGCACCGTTGCTGGCGAAACGCGTCTTCGCCTCCGCCACCCAGGCCTCGTATTCAGCCGGCGAAACCGCCTTCACAACGATCGGCATGAACCAGTGATTCTGGCCGCAGATCTGGTTGCACTGGCCGTAGAAGGTGCCGGGCCGGTCCGCGCGGAACCAGGTCTCCAGCGTGCGGCCGGGGATCGTGTACTTCTGCACGCCCAGGCTGGGGACGAAGAAGCTGTGGATCACGTCCTGCCCATGGGTCAGCACGCGGATATTCTTGCCCACCGGGATCACCAGGGGGTTGTCCACATCCAGGTTACGCAGCTGCCCCGGCTTCAGATCGGCATCCGCGATCGGATAGCTGTCGAAGGCCAGGTCGCCGGCATCCGGATAGGCATAGTGCCAGTACCACTGACGGCCCGTGACGTTGATCGTCATGTCCGGGTCCACTGCCCGGTCCTCATAGTAGATGAGGCGGAAGGAGGGGATGGCGATCACGATCAGGATCAGCACCGGCACGACGGTCCAGGCGACTTCCAGCAGCGTGTGATGGCTGGTGCGCGAGGGAACCGGATTCCTGCTGGCCCGGAAGCGCCACATCACATAGACCAGCAGCACGCCCACGAAGGCGGTGATGGCTATGATGATCCAGAGCACGAGCTGATTGAAGTCGTGGATGGCTTCCTTCACTGGGCCAGCGGCCGGCTGCAGGTCCACATGCCAGTCCTGCGGCGCAATCACTTCCGGCGAGGTCGCCGCGTTCTGGGCCAAGGCCGGCACTGAGGCCATGCCCAGCGCGAGCACCATTGCAAGCCCGGCCTTCGCGGAAACCCCCGCGAGCCGCGAAACGATCGACCGCCGCATTCCCAATCCCGTCCGCCCGTATCTCATGCGCCCGTCCGTTCCATGCGCCCAAGGTCCCTTGCGCCACAGGCTCGGGGCGCGGCCGCGCCGAGGCGCCGCTCCGAACCATACCGGGCGCACCGCGCAACCCGGCCTCTCCGCGCCCCACCCCCGCGAGGGGGAACCCGGCTTCGGCCGGACCATAGTCGCGCCCCATACCCCGCACAAGTGATGGGGGCTCAACCTTGCGCCAAAGGATCGTCCTCGCGGGGTATTCGGGCGGCCGGAGGGCCTGGATCAGCCGCCCGTCGGCGGCGGCGAATCGCTCTCCGCCTCCCCTTCCGCCACATGGTCCACCATGTCGGCCAGCATCGAGCGGATATGCGCGTCGGTGACGGCGTAGAAGACCTGGCGCCCGCGCCGCTCGGCCTGCAGCAGCCGCGCCGCGCGCAGCAGCCGCAGGTGGTGGGAGGCGAGGCTGCCGGAGATGCCGATGCGCTCCGCCATCTCCCCCACCGGCGCCGGCGCGGCCAGGCAGGCGAGGATGATCCGCAGGCGCGTGGGGTCGCTCATCAGCCAGAACATGCCGGCCAGCTCGACGACGGTATCGTCCCCGACACCCGCGACGGAGGGCCGGCTTGGCACGGCCCCGACGGCGCTCAGGCCGCCGCGGCGGCGGCTTCCCCGGGCAGGGTGTTGCGCACCTGCACCAGGGTGAAGAGCCCGGCCGGCTGGCAGGGCTCGACGGCATCGAGCTGCACCGCGGAGGGGTCCAGCAGGTCGGTCAGCGCGAAATCCGGGTGCCAGCCCAGGATGCGGGAGAGCGGCGCCATGGCGCGCTCCACCCACCAGCGGGGCCCGGCCTCGGCGGCGAAGTGGTTCACGAAGAGCAGGTGCCCGCCCGGCCGCACCACACGGCGCATTTCCGTGAAGAGCTTCCTGGCATCCGGCACCACGGAGGCGGTGAACATGGCGACCGCGATATCGAAGGCGCCGTCGCGGAAGGCCATGGACTCGGCGTCCATCTCCAGCAGACCCTCGACATGGGAGAGGCTCTCGGCGCGCACCCGCTCCTCGGCCTTCATCAACATCTCGCGGGACAGGTCGATACCGACCACCCGCTTGTCGGTGCGGTAGCGCGGCAGGGCGAGGCCGGTGCCGACGCCCACTTCCAGCACCCGGTTGCCGGGCAGCCGGTTGACCGCGGCCACCGCCCGGCGGCGGCCGAAGGCGGAAACCCCACCGAAAACCGCGTCATAGACCCCGGCCCAGCGGCGATAGGCGTCCCGCACCGAGGCGGCATCCAGTGCCGCCCGGGGGTGATCCCGCAATGCCGCTTCCGCCGTCTGATTCTGCGGTGCCTCGATGATGCTGGCCATGCCCTGTCCTCGCGCCGGCCATCCGCTAGCGCCTGCGGCCCCGGCGCGCAAGCCTGACCGGAAGCGCTCCCGCCCCGTACCGGGCTCTTCGGCGGACCTGCCGGGGTGGGCGTCGGTCATCCTGTGCTTCCTCCTTTGCGGCGGGAGGGCCATGCCACCAGCAGCCCGCCGCAGGCGATGATCGCCGCGCCGGACAACGTAATCCCGTCCGGCCGCTGTCCGAATACCACCGCCGAAGCGATCATGGCCCAGAGAAGTTGCGTATAGGTCAGGGGCGCCAGCAGGCTGGCCTGCGCGCGGGTGAAGGCCAGCACCAGCATGCCATGCCCCGCCGCGCTCAACGCCCCCAGCGCCAGCAGGCCGGTCCAGACCCAGGCCGCCGGCAGCGGCCCGGCCGTGCCGGGGGCCTGCCAGACGAAGGGCTGCACCAGCGCCAGGACCACCACCCCGGCCAGCCCCGTGTGCAGCATGGTGGTGCGCGGGTCGTCCAGCGCGGCCAGCCGCCGCGTCATGATCTGGTAGATGCTGTAGGCCACGGCATTGCCCAGCGGCAGCAGTATGGCCCAGTGCGGCAGCGGCCCGCCGGTCAGGAAGGGCGGCCGCAGCGCCACCAACACCCCGACCAGGCCGATGCCGACGCCGGCCCAGCGGCGCCAGCCCACCTTCTCCCGCAGCCAGAAGGCCGCCAGCAGCACCGTCAGCAGCGGCGCGGCGAAGCCCACCGTCGTGGCATCGGCCAGCGGCAGGTACGCCAGCGCGCCGACGAAGAGCAGGCTGGCCAGGATCAGGCAGAGGCCGCGCCCCAGTTGCAGCCAGGGCGCGCGGGAGCGCCAGGGCAGGCTGCCCGTCAGCAGCCGGATCGCCAGCGCCACGAAGAGGATGTGGCAGCAGAAGCGCACGAAGACGACCTGCGGCACCGGGTAATGCGCCACCAGCAGCTTGCCCAGCGTATCCATCGTCACGAAGATGACGAGGGCACAGAGATTGAAGGCGATGCCGGTGAGGGTGGCTGACATATCGCCGCCGATCATGGCACCGCCCGCGCTGGCGCGTCAGGCCGTCAGGCCGGCTTTTTTACCACATCCGCGAAATGCGCCGCCTCAGGGGCGCCGGCGCAACACCAGCTCGGCCTGGGCCGTGGCGGTGATGGCGACATCCTCCGGCGCGCTGACCGGCGGGGGCGCGGCGGCGGGCCCGCGCGCGGCCATCGCCATGGCCATGCGCGGCATCGGCGCCTCCGGCGCATCCAGCGAGAGCAGGCGGATGCCCGCCACCTCCATCCCCAGTTGCTCCGCCACCGCCGCGGCGCGGGCGCGCAGGGCCTCGATGGCCAGCTTACCTGCCTCCTGCCGCGCCGCCTGGGTGGCCTCGCGCGTCAGGTTCCAGCCCATGCCGGCCATGGCCAGCCCCTGCCCCTGCATCTGACCGGCCAGCTCCAGCAGCGGCGCGGCCTCGGCACCGCGCAGCACCAGGGTCTGGCTGGCGGTCCATTGCCGGCTCTCCGGGTCCCGGTTGGTCCAGTAGTTGCCGGTGCTGGCGCGCACCCCCTGCGCGGCCCGCGCCCGCTCCAGCGCCGCCTGCATGGCGCGGTTCACCTGGGCCTGCACGGCGGCGGCCTCGCTCCCCCGCGCCTCGGCCCGCAGTTCCAGCCGCAATTCGTCGGGCGCGCGGGTCACCTCGCCCGTCTCGGACAGGCGCAGCAGCGTGGTCTCCGCCGGGTTTTCCACAGGTGCGGCGGCGCCCTGGGCCCGGGCGTGCGGCGGCAGCGCCGCCAGGGTGCCGAGAGCGAGCATGGGCACAAGGGCGGCAAGGGCAAGGCGGCGCGGCATATGATGTTCTCCCGTCAGCTTCGTCAGGTCAGGATGTTTGTCCTCCACCCTCATAGTTGAAGGGCGGAGCGGCAAAGGCGCAGCTAGGCTGCCCGTCCGGCGGTGCACCGCCATTCCCAGAGATCCCGCATGCGCGAATTCCCCGACCCATGAGCCAGACCGACCGGCTGCCCGATCTGAACCTGCTGCGCCTCTTCGTCGCCCTGGTGGAGGAACGCCACGTCACCCATGCGGGGAAGCGGCTGTTCCTCTCCCAGCCCGCCGCATCGGGCGGGCTGCGGCGGCTGCGGGAGCATTTCCAGGACGAGTTGCTGGCGCGGGAGGGACAGGCCCTGCGGCCAACCCCGCGTGCGGAGGAGCTCTACGCCCTCATCCAGCCGCTGCTGGAGCAGATGGCCGATGCCATCGCCGCCGCCACGCCCTTCGACCCCGCCACCGCTCAGCGCAACTTCGTGCTGGGCTGCAGCGATGCCATCGCCTTCGCGCTGCTGCCGCCGCTGCTGACCCGCTTCCGTCAGGCCGCGCCGGGCTGCGCGCTCTCCATCCGCCAGGGCAACCACCACAGCCTGCCTTCCCTGCTCGCCTCAGGCGAGATCGAGGCGGCGCTGGGCTATATGGGCGACGACCTGCCGGCCAATGCGCGGATGCGCGTGGTGGGCCATACCGGCTGGCAGGTGCTGCGCGATGCCGCCACCGCCCCGGTCACGGAGATGGAGGCCTACTGCGCCAGACCACATGTGCTGATCTCGTCGCGCGGGCAGCTGGAGGGCAATGTCGATGCCCTGCTGCGCACGGAGGGGCGGCAGCGCCGGGTGGTGCTGGGCGTCAGCTCCTTCTCCCTGCTGGCCGCCGCCCTGCCGGGGACCGAACTGATCGCCACCGTGCCGGATTTCGTCGCGAGCCGGCTGGCCCAGCGCTACGGCCTGATAACCGAATCGCCCCCGGTCTCCCCCACCCCCACCCCGACTTCCCTGGTCTGGAACGGCTCCCGCGACCGGGACCCGGGGGATCGCTGGTTCCGGGGCGAGGTGCTGGCCACCATGGCCGAGCTGCTCGCGCATGACAGGGGCAAGGTCACGGTCAGTTGAGCGGGATGAGATTTATTACGGGGAACATACCTTGTCCCCTAGAGGCTTGTTTGCGCCTAAGGATATTCCTCCGGAATGCTGCATAAGCTAAGCATGACGCATGCAACGCATGATCCGTCTCCTCGTGGTTGTCCTGGTGCTCGGCCTCGGTGGCCTTTGGGGCAGCGCATGGTTCATGCGCCAGCCCGGGGAGTCCCTGAGCGACGCCTTCCTGCGCCAGGCTTCCTTCCTGACGGGGCGGGAGTCTGAGGCACCCTTCGCGGGCGGCATCCGCCTGCCGCAGGGCGTCACCATGGGCGGCCCTTTCACCATGCTGGACCAGGATGGCAGGACGGTGACGCAGGCCGATTTCGGCGGCCAGTTGCTGGTGGGCTATTTCGGCTACAGCTTCTGCCCGGATGTCTGCCCCACAGAACTGGGCTCCATCGGCGCCGCCATGGACCTGCTTTCCGAGGCCGAGGCGGCGCGCGTGACGCCGCTCTTCGTCACGGTGGACCCGCAGCGCGACACGCCGGAGCAGCTGAAGGTCTATGTCTCGAACTTCCATCCGCGCATGGTCGGCCTGACCGGCACGCCGGAGCAGGTGGCGGAGATGGCCCGGAAGTTCCGTGTCTACTACTCCAAGGTGCAGCGGCCGGAGATGACCGAGTATCTGATGGATCACTCCTCCTTCATCTACCTGATCGGCGGCGACGGGCAGGTGCGGTCGCTGCTGCGCCCCCTGACCTCGCCGGAGGAGATTGCCGCGGCGATCCGCGCGCAATTGCCGCGTAGCTAAGCTTCCAGGGCGTCGCCGTCAGGCCGGAACACGGCAAGCACAGCCACCGGCAAAACAGGCAGCAGCTCCCTGGACCACTTCCTGAGGCCCCTAAAGGAGCAGACCGCGATATGGATGAGAACGACTTCGAGGACCTGGTCGGACGGCCTGCGCGGGCCATGCCCGCGGCGCCAGTGCCGCGCTATACCCGGCGCCTGTCGGACAAGATCCTCATCGCCTTCCATCAGGCCTGCGATCAGGGGGATCATGAGGTGGCGGAGGAACTCCTCAATGTCCTGGAGCGGATGCTGACCCGCCGCCCCGTGACCGCCGACACCAACCGCCGCAAGAACCTGGAGAGCCTGGTCGCGGCGCATGAACGGCTCTGGCTGCTGCGCCACCCCGACGCCGAGGCCTGAATTCACCGTCAGTGGGGTGCTATTCCCTGGAATGATGGCGCCATTCCACAGAATGATGGCATCGCCCCTTCCTGGCGCGGCCTTGACGCACGATCTTGCAGGGTGAATTCCTTCCCCGGACAGACGAGGACGCCGCGATGACCATTCAGCTTGGCCAGACCGCCCCGGATTTCGAGGCGGAGACCTCCCAGGGGCGCATCCGGTTCCATGACTGGGCCGGCGATTCCTGGGTTGTGCTCTTCAGCCACCCCAAGGATTTCACCCCGGTCTGCACCACCGAACTGGGCGAGACGGCGCGGCTGAAGCCGGAATTCGACCGCCGCAACGTCAAGGTGATCGGCCTCTCCGTCGATACGCTGGAGCGGCACGAGGGCTGGAACGCCGATATCGCCGAGACCCAGGGAACGCCGGTCAACTTTCCCATGATCTCGGATGAGGACCGCAAGGTCTCCGAACTTTATGGCATGATCCATCCGGAGGCCGATCCGTCCGTGACGGTCCGGACGGTCTTCGTCATCGATCCTGCGAAGAAGGTGCGGCTGATGCTGACCTATCCGCCCTCGACCGGCCGCAACTTCCAGGAGGTGCTGCGGGTGATCGACAGCCTGCAGCTGACCGACAGGCACAAGGTGGCGACGCCGGTGAACTGGCAGCCGGGTGAGCGCGCCATCATCGTGCCCTCCGTCTCCGATGAGCAGGCCAGGGAGCGCTTCCCGCAGGGCTGGAAAGCGCAGAAGCCCTATCTGCGCTGGGTGGACCTGAAAAACTCATGACCATCGCCGAGGGCTTCTGGGGGGCCGTGAAGGACACTCCCCTCATCCGCCTGCACCGGGCCTCGGAAGCCACGGGCTGCGAGATCCTCGGCAAGGCCGAGTTCATGAATCCCGGCGGCTCGGTCAAGGACCGCGCCGCGCTGGGCATCCTGCAGGATGCGGTGGAGCGCGGCGTGCTGACGCCCGGCAAGCCCGGCACGGTGGTGGAAGGCACGGCGGGCAATACCGGCATCGGCCTGGCACTGGCCGCCAATGCGCGCGGCTGGAAGAGCGTGATCGTGGTGCCGGAGACGCAGAGCCGCGAGAAGCTGGACTTCCTGCGCATGATCGGCGCCGACCTGCGGCTGGTGCCGGCCAAGCCCTATGCCGACCCCGGCAACTACGTCCATGTCTCCCGCCGCCTGGCGGAGGAGCTGGGCGGCGAGGCGGCGGGCGTGCTCTACGCCAACCAGTTCGACAACCCGGCCAATGGCCGCGCGCATGAGCAGACGACGGGGCTGGAAATCTGGCAGCAGACCGGCGGCAGGGTGGATGCCTTCACCTGCGCCTGCGGCACCGGCGGCACGCTGGCGGGTGTCGCGCGGGCGCTGAAGGCGAGGAACGACAAGATCCGCATCGTCCTGGCGGACCCCGAGGGCAGCGGGCTGGATGCCTGGGTGAAGACCGGCACGGTGAAGGCCAGTGCCGGCAGCTCCGTCACCGAGGGCATCGGTCAGGCGGCTCGCGCGCCGGGCAACCTGCAAGGCGCGCCGATCGACGAATCGATGACCATCCCGGATACCGAGGCGCTGGAGCAGGTCTTCTCCCTGCTGATCGACGAGGGCATCTCGGTTGGCGGCAGCGCCGGGCTGAACGTGGCGGCGGCCATCCGCGTGGCCAGGGCCATGGGGCCGGGGCATACCGTGGTGACGGTGCTCTGCGATGGCGGGGCGCGCTACCAGTCCAAGCTCTTCAACCCCGCCTTCCTGCGGGAGAAGGGATTGCCGACCCCGCCCTGGCTCGACTGATACGGCATCCGGCCGGGCTGGTGGCAGCCAGTCCGGCGGCCGGTCCGGCCGTCCAATCAGGCCGCAGGCGACGGAACAGCGCGCCCCCCCCTTCCCGGCGCCCGTCTTTCGCTTCACCTTCTGCTCCACCGAATGAGCTACGGGGGAGATTGACCGGTGAACGGAGCTGAAAGTCTGGTCCACACGCTGCTGGGCAGCGGGGTGGATACCTGCTTCGCCAATCCCGGCACCAGCGAGATGCATTTTGTCGCCGCGCTGGACCGGATTCCCGGCATGCGCTGCGTGCTGGGGCTGCAGGAGAATATCGTCACCGGCATGGCCGATGGCTACTACCGCATGGCGCGCAAGCCGGCGGCGACGCTGCTGCATTGCGGCCCGGGCCTGGCGAATGGCCTCGCCAATCTGCACAACGCCCGCCGCGCGCGCAGCGGCATCGTCAATGTGGTGGGGGATCAGGCCACCTATCACCGTCCGCTGGACGCGCAGCTGACCGCCGATACCGAGGGCTGGGCCCGCCCGGTTTCCGGCTGGGTGCGGACGGCCACCGATTCGAAGCGCGTCGGCGCCGATGCCGCCGTGGCGGTGCAGGCGGCGCGCACCGCGCCCGGCCAGATCGCCACTCTGATCCTGCCGGCCGATACCGCCTGGAACGAGGGCGGCATGGTGGCCGAGGCCCTGCCGGTGCCCGCGCCCATCGCCCCGGACCCGCAGGCCGTGCGGAACGCCGCCCGCGTGCTGCGCGAGAAGCGGAACGTGCTGATCCTGCTGGGTGGCGAGGCCCTGCGCGCCGAGGCCCAGGCCCTGGCCTGGCGCCTGGCCCAGGCCTGCGGCGCCAAGGTGCTGGCGGAGATGTCCAATGCGCGGGTGGAGCGCGGCGCCGGTCGCCTGCCGCTGGAACGCGTGCCCTATATGGCCGATGCCGCCATCGCCGCCCTGGCGGAGTTCGAGCATATCATCCTGGTCAATGCCAAGGCGCCGGTGGGCTTCTTCGCCTATCCCGGCAAGCCGAGCCTGCATTACCCGGAGAGTGCCGGGGTGCATCTGCTGACGCGCTACGAGCAGGACCCGCTGGCCGGCCTCAAGGCGCTGGTGGAGGAACTGGGCGCGCCCGAGTCGCCGCTGCCCGACACCGGCCCCCGCCCCGGCATCGCCCGTGGCGCGCCGACGCCGGAAGGGCTGGCGCAGACCCTGGCCGCGCTGCTGCCGGAAGGCGGCATCGTGGTGGATGAGAGCGTCTCCTTCGGGCGCGGCTTCTTCCAGCACACCCATGCCGCCGCGCCGCATGACTGGCTGCAGATCACCGGCGGCGCCATCGGCTGCGGCATGCCGCTGGCCACGGGCGCGGCGATCGGCACCGGCGGGCAGCGGCGGGTGGTGAACCTGCAGGCCGATGGCTCGGCCATGTACACCCTGCAGGCGCTCTGGACCCAGGCGCGGGAGAAGCTGCCGGTCACGACCGTCCTCCTCTCCAACCGCAAGTATCAGATCCTGATCGGCGAGTACCGCAATGTCGGCGCCAATCCCGGCCCGACGGCGATGAGCATGCTGGACCTCAGCAACCCTGACCTGGACTGGCTGCGCCTGGCCGGCGGCATGGGCGTGGAGGCGGCGCGCGCCACCACGCTGGAGCAGTGCGGCGACCTGATGCGGCAGTCCTTCTCTCACGACGCCCCCTTCCTGATCGAACTGATGATCTGACCCAGCGGGGCGCGGCGGCCAGCCACCGGCCGCCGCGCCTCTCCGCCCTCTCCTCCATGTTATCCGGAGGGGGCGCGGGTTCCGCTTGACGGAACCCTGGCTCCGGGTTTTATTGCGAATAACTCGCAGTTGCAGATAACGGATGAGGGGCGGCCACCGTCCCACCGCTTGCCGGGGTCCCGCTTTCCTCCCTCGGTCTCCCTCCTCCGTCATCCGCAACCGAGAACCGGTTCCTGCCTGCAGGGGAGGCATGGACCGGAAGCGGGCCGGAGGGAGCGGGTGTGACTGCGAACCACCCGTTCCGAGTCCGAGGGCGCCTGAAGGGGGTGCCCGCGGACAGACTCGTTTTGCACGCGGGCAGGGCGTGCAACTCCGGCCCGCATCCCCTTCTTCCCAGGCCAGGACGGCGCTACCCTGCTGCGGGGAGGACAATGCCATGCCTTATATGATCGAAACCTGGGACAAGCCCGAGAGCCAGTCGCTGCGCCTGGAGCACCGCGCCGCGCATCTGGCCTATCTGGCCGAGAATGCCGCCAGGCTGCTGGCCTGCGGCGCCAAGCTGGCCGATGACGGCGGCGATGGCGGCGGCAGCTTCTATATCGTCGATGTCGAGACGCGCGAGGAAGCCGAGTCCTTCCTGGCAGCCGATCCCTTCACCCAGGCCGGCCTGCCCGGGCGCCAGGCCATCACGCGCTGGCGCAAGGCCTATCTGGACGGGAAGTCCTACCTGCCGAAGAACTGACAGGTGCTGGGGAGGCGCCGCCTCCCCAGCAGGGGTTCAAGGGGGGCGGCGCCCCCTTGGCGTCGTGGCCTACCGCTTCTTCAAAGGCACGAACGCGCGATTCTCCGGCCCCGTGTAATTCGCCGTCGGGCGGATGATCTTGCCGTCGATGCGCTGCTCGATGACATGCGCGCTCCATCCCGCCGTGCGGGCGATGACGAAGAGCGGGGTGAACATCGCCGTCGGCACGCCCATCAGGTGGTAGGAGACGGCGCTGAACCAGTCGAGATTCGCGAACATCCTCTTGGTGTCGGCCATCACCGCCTCGATCCGGTCGGCGATGTCGAACATCTTGCGGGAGCCGACCTCGTCCGAGAGCTCGCGCGCCACGTCCTTGATGATCGTGTTGCGCGGATCGGCGATGGTATAGACGGGGTGGCCGAAGCCGATCACCACTTCCCTGTTGGCGACGCGGGCGCGGATATCGGCCTCCGCCTCGTCCGGATCGGCGTAGCGCTTCTGGATCTCGAAGGCGACCTCGTTGGCGCCGCCATGCTTCGGGCCGCGCAGCGCGCCGATGCCGCCGGCGATGGCGGAATAGATGTCCGACCCCGTGCCGGCGATGACGCGGCAGGTGAAGGTCGAGGCGTTGAACTCATGCTCGGCGTAGAGGTTCAACGAGGTGTGCATGGCGCGCACCCAGCTCTCGCGCGGGGCATGGCCGTGCAGCAGGTGCAGGAAATGGCCGCCGATGCTGTCGTCATCGGTCTCCACCTCGATGCGCCGGCCGTTCTGGCTGTAGTGGTACCAGTAGAGCAGCATGGAACCGAGCGAGGCCATCAGCCGGTCGGCGATGTCGCGCGCGCCGGCGTGGCTGTGGTCGTCCTTCTCCGGCAGCACGGAGCCGAGGACGGAGACGCCGGTGCGCATCACGTCCATCGGGTGGGCTGCGGCGGGCACCGCTTCCAGCGCCTGCCTCACGGCGGCGGGCAGCCCGCGCAGGCTGCGAAGCTTGGCCTTGTAGCCGCGCAGCTCGGCTTCCGTTGGCAGGCTGCCATGCACCAGCAGATAGGCGATCTCCTCGAACTCGCAGCGCGTGGCGATGTCGAGGATGTCATAGCCACGGTAGTGCAGGTCGTTGCCGCTGCGGCCGACGGTGCAGAGCGCCGTATTGCCGGCCGGCACGCCGGAGAGAGCGACGGACTTCTTGGGCTTGCTGTTGGGAGTCGTGGTCTGGGCTTCGCTCATGGGTCGTGCTTCCTCGTCACGGGGCCTGGGGCGCCTTCTGTGCCCCGGGAGGATCGCCAATCCTGGCCGGCTTGGAAAGCCCGGCCCCCGGCACAAAACCGGCGACAGCGGCCCCCTGGCGGGTCCAGCATTGCCCCATGACCGGCGAAACCCCAGAATCCCAGCTGCTCTCGCTGACGGAGGCCGCCCGGGCGGCGGCGGGGCAGGACCCCTTCGCCCGCCCCGCCCTGAGCACCGCGCTGGCGCTGAGCCGGCGGATGGACGAGGGGCAGCTGAACCTGGAGGGGGTGGCGGGCATCATCTCCGCCCTCGGCCGGGCGGCCTTCCTGGACCGCGCGGCCGGGCTGGCGCGCAAGGTCGGGCTGGACGCGGCCCTGCCCGCCGACGCGGCCCTGGCGCGGCTGGCCGCCCGCGCCGCACGCCCTGACCCGGCCGACAGCCCGGTGCCGCTGGCCCGCTTTCGCGCCGTCTGCGAGCATCCGCGCGCCGGGGCGGTCTTCACCGCGCATCCGACCTTCAGCCTGCCGCGCGCCACCGGCCTGGCCCTGGCCCGCGCGGCCAGCGGCATGGCCCCCCCCTGGCCGCTGCCGCTGCGTCCGGTGCCACCGACGCTGGAAGAGGAATTCGAGCAGGCGGCCGTGGCCATCGCCCATGGGCGGGACGCGCTGGACCGGCTGGCCGCCGCCTTCCTGGCCACGGCGCGGGAAATCTGGCCGGACCGCTGGACGGTACTGGACCCGCGTCCGGTGATCCTGGCCTCCTGGGTCGGCTACGATACGGATGGGCGCACCGATATCGGCTGGCAGGACACGCTGCGCCTGCGGCTGCGGATGAAGCGGCTGCAACTGGCGCGGCTGGTGGCGCAGCTGGCCGCCCTGCCGGAGGCATGCACCGCCGGCCTGCGCATGCGCGCGGCCGAGGCGCTGGAGGCCGTGGAGGCGCAGTTGCGCGCCTGCCCGCCGGAGGGCCAGCCCTCGGCCGAGGCGGCGCAGGCCTTCGCCCATACGCTGCTCAACACGCGGGACGCGGCGCTGACCACGCCCGCGCCGCTGCTGGGCCTGTTCCCCGCCGCCCTTCAGGCCGCACCGGACGACCAGGTGCGGCTGGCGCTCTGCGTCGCGCGGGCGGGGCTGGTGGCGCATGGGCTTTCCCTGGCGCATACGCAGGTGCGGCTGAACGCAGCGCAGCTGCACAACGCCGCGCGGCTGCGCTTTCCCGCCCTCGGCGGTGGGCCGGAGGACCCGGCGCGACGCCGCGCGCTGTTCACCGCCATCAACACGGCGCTGGAGGAGGTGCGCGCGGAGCCCGTGGATACGGGCGGGCTGATGGCGGCCCGGGCCAGCGCGGCGCGGCTGATGATGACGGTGGCGCAGATCACCAAGCATATCGATGCCAGCCAGCCCATCCGCTTCCTGATCGCCGAGACCGAAAGCGGATTCACCCTGCTGGCGGCGCTGCTTCTGGCGAAGCTGTCCGGCGTCGAGGAACACATCGAGATATCGCCGCTGTTCGAGACGGCGGAGGCGCTGGAGCAGCGTGGCGAGCGGGTGGTGGAGGAGGCGCTGAGAAGCCCGCATTTCCGCGCCTATCTGCGCCGCGTGGGGCGGCTCTGCCTGCAGTTCGGCTATTCGGATTCCGGCCGCTATATCGGCCAGATCGCGGCGACGCATCTGATCGAGCGGCTGAAGCTGCGCGTGGCCGACCTGCTGGAACGCTACGAACTGCGCGGGCTGGAAGTCGTGCTCTTCGACACGCATGGCGAGGGGCTCGGACGCGGCGGGCATGCCGACGGGCTGGCGGAGCGCTTCGATTACCTGGACCCGCCCGCGGTGCGCGCGGCCTTCGCGCGGCACGGCATCCCGACGCGGCTGGAAACCGCCTTCCAGGGCGGCGACGGATACCTGCTCTTCGGCACGCCGGCGCTCGCGCAGGCGACGGTGGCGCGGATCGCCGAACATGCCTTCGCGCCGCTGCCGGATGACAAGCCGGACCCGGTCTATGCCGAGGGCGGCTTCGCCACGGATCTTTTCGCCGGCGCGCGGGCGGCCTTCAACGGGCTGGTGGAAGACCCCGGTTATGCCGCCATGCTCGGCGCCTTCGGCCCGGCGCTGCTGGACCGCACGGGCTCCCGCCCCGCCAACCGGCAAAGCGACCAGGGCGGGCCCGCCGCCATCCGCCACCCGCGCGAACTGCGCGCCATTCCCAATAATGCCGTGCTGCAACAGCTGGGTTTTCCGGCCAACCTGATGCACGGGCTGGGCCGCGGCGCGGCGCGGGAGCCGGAGGCCTTCCAGGAACTGCTGGAGCACAGCCCGCGTTTCTCCAATGCCCTGGCTTTCGCCCGCGCGGGCCTGAAGCTCTCGGATGCCGAGGTGCTGCGCGGCTATGTCGCCAGCTTGGACCCCGGCACCTGGCTGGACCGCGCGGCGAAGACCAGCCGCCCCGGCCGCGCGGCCGCGCTGCTGGCCGTGGCGCGGGCGCTGGAGGAGCTGGCGCTGGGCGACGCGGCGCGCGGCGTCTTCCGCCGGCTGCGGGCCGATGACCTGATGCTGCGCGCGGCCTGGCCGGGTCAGGCCCCGCGCATGAGCGACCGACTTTTCGCCCTCCATGCGCTGCGGCTCTTCCTGATCCATCGCATCTGGCTGGTGGCGGTCTCGGTGCCCGATTTCTCGCCCCGCCACGGCATCACGCGGGAGGATCTGGTGCGCCGGCTGCTGCGGCTGGATGTGGAGGCGGCGGTGGAGCATCTGGACCAGGTCTTCCCGACCACTCCTCCGCCTGAGGAATCGCTGGATTTCTACGAGGCCCCCTCCCCCCGCCACGGCGGATACGGGCGGGAGCAGGAGGAGATCATCGAGCCCCTGCGCGCGATGTTTTCCCTGGTGCGGGAAATCAGCGCGGTGGTGTCGCTGGACTGCGGGGCCTTCGGATAGGCCGGGCCGCGGCTTCGGGCCTTCAGTCGGATTCCAGCGCGCTCAGGCTCTGCCCGAGGCGGTTCAGGACATCCCGCTCCCGGTCTCCGGCCTTCAGGAACCCGGTCGAGAAGGACAGGGAGAAACTGCTGCTGATCGATTCCTGGCCGCGAAAGGTTGAGACAGGAAAGCTCCAATCCTCCGCCGCGCGGCGCAGCGCGCATCGCGCCAGGCCCGCCGGCTCCATCGAGGAGTAATAGTACCATTTTTCAAGGAGGCGGCTGTATTCGACACCTCCGCTGAAGCGCGAACTGGGAATACGCTCGATGATCGTTACGTTGAGGCGCTCATCCGGCTTTGGGGTGCCGGTGCGGCAGATGGAGCCCTCCGGCAGGCCCCGCAGCGCATCGGGCAAGGAAAACACCGCCGTCATATCCGTGTTCCGGAGCGTCGCGCCATCGAACCTCGCGCCCGAGAGCTGCGCGCCGATGAAGACGGCGTCGCTCAGATCCGCTCCGGAAAAATCCGCGCCGCGCAGATCGGCGAAGGCGAAGCGGGCGCTCTGGAGAGAGGCGGCGCGGAAATCGGCGGACGGGAAATGTCCCAGGGAAAAATTTGTGCCCCTGGCATCCGCCCGGTTGAAGGCGGTCCGCGAACCGTCGGACAGCACCAGGACCGCGCCGGACAGATCGGCACCCTCCAGGCGGGCATCTGTCAGATCCGCCTGGACAATGGTCGCATCTTTCATCGTCGCGTTCGCCAGTACGGCCCGCCGGAGCTTGGCGCCGCTCAGGGCGGCCTTCTCCAACTCGCCGCCGGGCAGGCGCAACCCGTTCAGAAGCAGGCCCGACAGATTGGCTGCGGAAAAGCTCCTGCCCTGCGACGACAGCATCTCGATCGCCTGGACCTGGCCGACATCGCTGTAATCGCGGAGTTCCTGCGCGCGTCTCACGGCGCCACCCGCCGCCTCCAGTTCCATCGCCCCGTGGATCTGTGACACTCGCGCCCCGATATCGGCAACCTGCCGATTGGATGCCTTCAGGTCGTTCTGAACCTCCAGCGCGATCCGCAGAAGGTGGCCGGTCAGGGGATCCCCGCCCGGCGCGCTGAACTGCGCCAGCCAGACACAGGAGAAAACCGCGCAGGTTGTCCCGGAGAAAATGGCCATGCGTGCCGAGACGACGCAGGCCCTGCTCGGTGGCCGGACCCCGACGTGATGGCGGCGGAAATACCAGATGGCCAGGAGGGCCGCGAGGGCGGCGGCGACCGTGACATAGGGAACGAGATCCGCGACCGGCCTGATGTAATCCGCCACCACCGCCGGCCCCGAGCTGACGAAAGCCAGCAGGCCGAACTTCTTCCAGCCACTGGCGATCCGGATATCGCGCAGCAGCTTCCTGGCCCGGATGAACCATGCCTGGAACAGCCTCCGCGAGCGCATCAGTCCCGCCATGGCGGCTCGCCCTGTCGCATCCTGGCGCAGCATATTCCGTTTCTGTATCGTAGCAACAAAAGAGCGGAGGCGGTCGCGCCGATCCTGCTGGACGGCCCCTCCGGGCTTTCGGCTATCCTCGGCGCCGCCGGGTAAGCCGGTAGGGGAAGACGACCATGAAGGCTCATCGCCGTGCCCTGCTCACGGGGCTGCTCGCCACGCCATTCCTCGCCCGCGCCCAGGGCACGCCACAGCCGCTGGAGCGGTTGCAGGCGCCCGGGCCGGTGACGCTGACGGACCAGCAGCTGGCTCAGCGCTTCACCGCCAGCCCAGCCCCCGCCGGGCCGCCGGGACAGTGGGAAGCCCGCGCCAACCTGCCGCTCCCGCGCTCCGAGATGGCCTGGGCCACCGCCGCGCGCGGGCGGATGCATGTCATCGGCGGCTATGGCGAGCAGCGGGTGAACCGCCCCTATCACCATGTCTATGACCCCGAACGCGATGTCTGGGACATCGCGCCGCCGCTGCCGCTGGGCGCCAACCACGTGGCCGTCGCGGCGACGGAGGAGACGGTCTATGCCTTCGGCGGCTTCGTGCAGCAGAACCGTGACCCGCACCGGGAGGCCTTCGCCTTCGACCTGGACAGCCAGATCTGGCGCTCTCTGGCGCCGCTGCCGCACGCGCGGGGTGCTGCGGGGCTGGTGATCGTGGACGGGATGCTGCACCTGATCGGCGGCGCCCAGGGCAATACCGACCGCCACAGCATCTCCTGGCACGAGGTCTACGATCCCCGCGCCGACAAGTGGGAGGCGCGGCCGGACATGCCGGGCTTCCCGCTGGACCACAAGGGCGTGGTGGTGGTGGACGGGCGCATTCACGTCATCGGCGGGCGGATCAATACCTTCGCCACCAATGTCGGGCACCACCGCGTCTATATCCCGGCCTCCGGCAAGTGGGAGGACCGGACGCCCATGCCGACGCCGCGCTCCGGCCATGGCGCCGTGTATCTCGGCGGGCGCATCTGGTGCATGGGGGGCGAGGAGACCAACAAGGTCTTCGGCCAGATGGAAAGCTACGACCCCGCCACGGATCGCTGGAGCAGCCACGCGCCCATGCTGACGCCGCGCCATGGCCTCGGCGCCGCCGTGGTGGGCGGCAAGATCCATGTGGCCGGGGGCGGCGTCGTCTTCGGCGGCGGCATCCAGTCCTCCATCCATGAAGCCTTCACCCCGGCCTGACCCCCTGCCCCGCCGGGCCATGCTGCTGCTGGCGGGCAGCGGCGTGGCGGGGGCGGCTGCCTGGCTGGGCTGGCCGGCCGTGGCGGCGCCGGGCTTCGGGCCACTGCGCCTGGGCATGGCGCGGGCCGAGGCGCTGCGGGCCCTGGGGCCGGCGGCCCTGCCGGCGCCGCTCTGCGCGGGGGTGGAGGGCGTGCTGTTCGACTGGCCGGATGCCGCGCTCAGCCCGCGCCCGGTGCCGGCCATGGCCATGTTCGGCGGCACCGAAGCGCGGTTGAGCGAGATGGAGGCCAGCCTCTCCCACCCCGAGGGCGGGCTGGACCTCGCGGGCTGGCAGGCGCTGGTGGCGGCGCAGCGGGAGGAGATACGCCGCCGGCTGGGAGTGGAGCCCCGGCTGGTGGAGGATGCGCGGGATATGATGGGCGCTGATCTGCACTGGGTTTTTGATGGCCCGCACGCAACCGTGACCCTGGCGGCCCGCTGGATGCAGCGCAGCGGAGCCGGTTATACCCGCCTGCACTGGCTGGCGGCCGGGGCGGAGACGGTGATCGCGAGCTGAGGCTTGAGGCCACGCCGCCCCTGTCCGCCGGCGAAGGGGGAGCCTGTATGACCGAGAGCCGCACCACGCCACGCCGCCGCCTGCTGCCGCGCCTGCCCCTCCTCCTTGGCGGGGGGATGGGCGTCGTGGCGCTGGGGCTGGTGGTCTATCTGGGCTGGTGCCTGCTGCAGATGCCGGTGGGAGGCGGGATGCAGCCCACGGCCACCGCCGCCACCCTGATCCTGGAGAACCGGGACGGCACCGGCTTCGCCACGCGCGGCGTGCTGCGGGGCGAGCCGGTCAGCGCCGATGCCCTGCCGCAGCCGCTGACCGATGCCATCATCGCCATCGAGGACCGGCGCTTCTACAGCCATCATGGCATCGACCCCCGTGGCATCCTGCGGGCCGTGACCCGCGCCGTGAGTTCCGGGCGGCTGCGGGAGGGGGCGAGCACCATCACCCAGCAGCTCGCCCGCATGACCTATCTGTCGCAGGAGAAGACGCTGAGCCGGAAGGTGCAGGAGGCCATGCTGGCCCTCTGGCTGGAAAGCCGCCTCTCCAAGCAGGAGATCCTGGCCCGCTACATGAACACCGCTTATTTCGGCGCGGGCGCGGTGGGCGTGGATGCGGCGGCGCGGCGCTATTTCGGCAAATCCGCCGGGGATGTGACGCTGGCGGAGGCGGCGATGCTGGCGGGGCTGCTGCGCGCGCCCTCCGCCCTGGCGCCCACCACCAATATGGAAGGCGCCTGGCAGCGCGCCAATGTGGTGCTGCAGGTGATGCAGGAGACCGGCCTCGCCACGCCGGAGCAGGTCGCCGCCGCTCGCGCCGCGCCGCCCGTCCTGAAGGCGCCGCCCGAGCCGCTGGTCGGCCGTGGCTATTTCTCGGACTGGGCGGATGCCGAGGCACGGCGGCTGGTGGGGCCGATGCCGGTGGACCTTTCCGTCCGTACCACCCTGGACCCGGCCCTTCAGGACCTGGCGGAGAAGGTGGTGACCCGGCACCTGGCGCAGACAGGCGGGAAGCAGCAGGCCGGACAGGCGGCGCTGCTGGCCCTGGCGCCGGATGGCTCGGTGCTCGCCATGGTAGGCGGGCGCGACTATGCGGAGAGCCAGTTCAACCGCACCTCCCAGGCCAGGCGGCAGCCCGGCTCGCTGTTCAAGCTCTTCGTCTATGCGGCGGCGCTGGAGGAAGGCTGGCGGCCGGACCAGACCATCCAGGATACGCCCATCACCATCGATGGCTGGTCCCCCGGCAATTCCGGTGGCCGCTATCGTGGCGCCATGACGTTGCGGGAGGCCTTCGCGCAGTCCAGCAACACCGCCGCCGTCAGGCTGCAGGAGGCGGTGGGGCGCGACAAGGTGGCGGCCATGGCCAGACGCCTCGGCCTTTCCGCCGAGATGCCGCTGAACCCCAGCATGGCGCTCGGCACCACCGAGGCGACGCTGGCGGAGATGGTCACGGCCTTCGGCCGCATCGGCTACGGCACGCAGATCGAGCCCTACGTGGTGCAGGAGGTGCGCGCGCGGGACCGGGCGCTCTATACCCGCCCGCCCGCGCCCACCGCGCCGCTGGTGCCGCCACGGGTCCAGCAGGGCATGCTGGACATGATGCTGGCGGTGGTGCGGGACGGCACCGGCCGCGCCGCCCGGCTGGAGCGCCCCGTCGCCGGCAAGACCGGCACCACCCAGGACAGCCGCGATGCCTGGTTCATCGGCATGACGGCGGATGCGGTGGTGGGCGTCTGGGTCGGCAATGACGACAACAGCCCGACGAAGAATGTCCATGGCGGCGGGCTGCCGGCGCGCATCTGGCGTGATTTCATGGAGGAGGCGGACAAGCTCCATACCGCCGCCGCGCCCTCGGCCGCCGTCCAGCCCTCCCCGGCGCGGGAGGAGCAGCTGCGTGGCGTGCCGCAGGTGCTGGATACCGCCACCCTGCTGATCGGCGGGCGGGAAGTGCGGCTGGCTGGCCTCGTCGGCCTGCCCTCCGGCGATTTCGTCGCCGCCATGACGCAGTGGATCTCGGGGCGCGAAGCTGTCTGCGAGGCACGGAGTTCCGAGAGCTGGGAATGTCGCGTCGGCGGGCGGAGCCTGTCGGAGCTGGTCCTCTCCAACGGCGGCGGACGGGCCTCGACCGATGCCCCGCCCGAACTGCGTCAGGCCGAGCGCGCCGCCCGGCAGGCACGGCTGGGCATCTGGGGCGGCTGAGGGGCGTAGTACATGCGGAAGCCCGCGGCACGGGGCCGGCGGGCTTCTTCGAGTTGCTCCGGAAGCCCGGGGCGGCTTCCGCCAGGCTTCGTCGGAACACGTGCCTTCACCCGGCTGGCCGGCCTTGGCCGACCGGTTCCGGGTCAGCGCATCGGAACGACGCGGCGGGTGCCGTCCGGCAGATACTCGATCACCGCACCGCCGCCCATATAGGCGCCATTGCCGACCTGCTGATTCGGCAGATTCAGGTCAGAGAAGGGATTCGGCGGGACCGGCACGACCGGGCGGCCCGTCGAGGTCTGGAGTTCAGGGGAGGCCTGAAAACCCTGCGACCCCATGGGCTGCTGCACCTGATATCCTGAAGCGGAGGGAGCGCCAGCCGTCGGGTAGCCAGTCTGTGCATGGGCGATACCGCCACCCATGGTCACGGCCAGGGACGCGGCTGCCAGCGTTGAGGAAATACGGGCCATTGCTGGGATTCCTTGCAGTGTTCTTCCTCGCCCCACGCAGCCGTACAGGCACGCGCGGAAGCGCAGATAGCCAACCCGCCGGAACAGCCAAGGTTGCGGGCAGGCTTACCTCAGGAAGTGCCGATCGGCCTCCGATACGTTGGAAACCGTCTTCGCCGGCTACTCCTTGTGCTTCTTCTTGCCGGCTGCCGGGCCGATCACATAGCCCTGCCCGGCCAAGGCGCCCAGCCGTGCCGGCAAGGCATCCCGGATCACCTGACGATAGGCCGGCACATGCTTCCAGGCCTTCTTTTCCTGCTTGGTCATGCCGCAGCCCAGGCACCAGCCGGTCTCGTCGTCGTAGCGGCAGACCTTGATGCAAGGGCGGTCAAGTTTGTCCATGCCGCAAAGACTCCGCGGAAGCGGGAAAGTTCCCGTTCCGCACCGGACGCCCAGGCATATTCCGCCCCCCGCCAGGACGGCAGGCGAGAGCCGTTGAAGCAGGCCACGGCGAATGAAAGCCGCTTCAGGCGCGCAGGGCGGGTGGCAGGCGCGCCAGCACGGGAGTGATGGCCTGCTCATAGGCATGGGCCAGCCGCAGCAGCGCCAGATCCTGTCGTGGCGGGGCGATGATCTGCAGGCCCATCGGCAGGTCCAGCGCGCCGCCGAAGCCCGCCGGGACGCTGATGGTGGGGCAGCCGGAGAGGCTGGCGGGGAAGACCACTTCCATCCAGCGGTGATAGGTATCCATGGCCGTGCCGCCGATCTCCTGGGGCCAGTGCCATTCGGCGGGAAAGGCGAAGCACTGGGCACTGGGCAGCACCAGCGCATCGAAGCGCGTGAACAGGACGAGAAAGGCCTGGTAGAGCGCGCTGCGCCCGGCGGAGGCGCGCAGCGTGTCCAGCGCACTCATCCGCAGGCCGCCTTCCACTTCCCAGAGCGCCTCGGGCTTCAGCTGCCTGCGCTTCTCAGGGTCCTGGTAGAAGGGCATCAGCCCATTCATGGCCAGCCAGTGGCGGGTGCCGAGCCAGGTGTCCCAGATCTGCTCACGCGAAAGCGGCATGCGCGCCTCCTCCACCCGGCAGCCGACGGCTTCCAGGGCAGCGAGGCCCTGGCGGCAGACATCCAGCACGCCGGCTTCCAGAGGCAGGCTGGCGGCGTAATCTCCGAGCCAGCCGATGCGTGTGCCACGGGCATCATGCGCGAGGGGGCGGGCAAAGGCTTCCGGCGCGTCCTCCAACGACAGCGGCGCCCGGGCATCGCGCCCCGCCAGGGTCGAGAGCAGCAGCGCGAGGTCCGTCACGTCACGCGCCATTGGCCCTTCCGTGGAGAGCTGGCTGACGAAGCTTTCCGTGGCCGGCCAGGCCGGAACCCGGCCAGCCGAGGGGCGCAGGCCGAAGACATTGTTCCAGGCGGCCGGATTCCGCAGGGAGCCACCGAAATCGCTGCCATCGGCGACCGGTGCCATCCGCAACGCCAGGGCCACCGCCGCGCCGCCCGAGGAACCACCGGCCGAGCGGCCGGTATTCCAGGGATTGCGTGTGACGCCATGCACGGGATTGTAGCTGTGCGAGCCCAGGCCGAATTCCGGCACATTGGTCTTGCCGATGAAAATGGCACCGGCGCGCCGCATCCGCTCGACGATCAGCGAATCCTGCACGGGCATGTGGCCCGCCAGGAGCGGAGAGCCCTTGCTGGTAGGCAGGCCACGAACATCGGCCAGGTCCTTCACCGCGTGAGGGAGGCCGTGCATCCAGCCCATCACCTCGCCCCGTCCCAGCTGCGCGTCGCGCTCCTCCGCCTCGGCCAGCAGGACGTCACGGTCGCGCAAGGCGATGATGGCATTCACCGCAGGGTTCAGCTGCTCGATGCGATCGAGATGGGCGGACATGACCTCCCGGCACGAGAGGTGCCTGGCGCGTATGGCGGCAGATAGCTCGGCCGCGGTCATGAGGCAGGAATCGTTGGGCTGGGTCATGGGCAGGCCTTAGCTTGGCGGCGGAATGTGCCGTTACCGCTACGGGCTTGGCAAGCCCGGCCTGATGCCATGGTCTGTACGCGTTCAAACCCGCCAGTTGGTGCTGACGGGGTTTGCGCTGTTGCTGTTATTTGATGTTGGATGCGGGGACAGGATTTGAACCTGTGACCTTCAGGTTATGAGCCTGACGAGCTACCGGGCTGCTCCACCCCGCGGTGGTGTGTGTATTTGTGCTGTTTGTTGGATGAACGGTCCGGCTTGGTGGCCCGGCGGCGACCTACTCTCCCGTGCCTTGAGACACAGTACCATGGGCGCTGGGGCGTTTCACGGCCGAGTTCGGGATGGGATCGGGTGTAGCAGCCTCGCGATGGCCACCGGGCCACCGAGCCGGATCGTTCTCCATTGGCAGCACAGATGCTGATGAATGGGAGTTGGTGATATCTGTATTGAGTGTTGAGTGAGTGTGTCGCGGTTGGATGCTGCGTGCGGTGTCGTGTTGCCACGACAGCGGTGCAGATGAATGAGATCGATCGGGCTATTAGGACCGCTCGGCTGAGGCCATTACTGACCTTTCACCTGCGGCCTATCGACGTGATGGTCTATCACGGCCCTTAGGGAGACCTCGTTTAGAGGCTGGTTTCCCGCTTAGATGCCTTCAGCGGTTATCCGTTCCATACTTAGCTACCCAGCGATGCCGCGGGCGCGACAACTGGTACACCAGAGGTATGTCCATCCCGGTCCTCTCGTACTAGGGACAGATCCTCGCAAGTCTCCTACACCCATGGCAGATAGGGACCGAACTGTCTCACGACGTTCTAAACCCAGCTCACGTACCGCTTTAATCGGCGAACAGCCGAACCCTTGGGACCTGCTCCAGCCCCGGGATGCGATGAGCCGACATCGAGGTGCCAAACCTCCCCGTCGATGTGGACTCTTGGGGGAGATCAGCCTGTTATCCCTAGAGTACCTTTTATCCGTTGAGCGATGGCCCTTCCACGCGGGACCACCGGATCACTAAGGCCGACTTTCGTCTCTGTTCGCGCTGTCGCGCTCACAGTCAGGCGGGCTTATGCCTTTGCACTCAACAGCCGATGTCCGACCGGCTTGAGCCCACCATCGCGCGCCTCCGTTACACTTTAGGAGGCGACCGCCCCAGTCAAACTGCCCGCCACGCAGGGTCCCGACCCCAGATAAATGGGGCTCGGTTAGATGCCAGAAAGGCGCAGGGTGGTATTTCAAGGATGGCTCCACCAAAGCTGGCGCCCCGGTTTCATAGCCTCCCACCTATCCTACACAGCCCCTTCCTGGCACCACTGCGAAGTTGCAGTAAAGGTTCATAGGGTCT
Organism: Roseomonas marmotae; assembly: GCF_017654485.1. NCBI lineage: Bacteria > Pseudomonadati > Pseudomonadota > Alphaproteobacteria > Acetobacterales > Roseomonadaceae > Roseomonas > Roseomonas marmotae. Next base: position 202,181 of record NZ_CP061091.1, read on the forward strand.
TTCCGTCTGACCACGGGTACCCCGCATCTTCACGGGGAATTCAATTTCGCTGAGCCCATGCTGGAGACAGTGGGGAGGTCGTTACGCCATTCGTGCAGGTCGGAACTTACCCGACAAGGAATTTCGCTACCTTAGGACCGTTATAGTTACGGCCGCCGTTTACCGGGGCTTCGGTTCGATGCTTGCACATCTCCCCTTAACCTTCCGGCACCGGGCAGGCGTCAGACCCTATACGTCATCTCTCGATTTCGCAGAGCCCTGTGTTTTTACTAAACAGTCGCCACCCCCTGGTCTGTGCCACCCCACCCTGGTTGCCCAAG